>DASPIR010000027.1 GCA_035628995.1 Clostridia bacterium
CTTATCAGTTATGGAGAATATCCTTCAAGCACAACCGGAAATCAATGCAGTTTTCGCTCATAATGACGAAATGGCATTAGGCGCATTACAAGCTATAAAGGCTTCAGGAAAGACAATAATGGTAGTTGGCTTTGACGCAACTGATGATGCTGTAAAAGCTGTAGAAGCCGGCGAAATGGCTGCTACTGTAGCTCAACAGCCTGCAAAGATTGGCTCCCTGGGCGTAGAGAATGCAGTAAAGGTTATCAAGGGCGAAACTATTGAGAAGGCTATTCCAGTAGATCTTCAATTAGTTACAAAGAAATAATAAAAATTAGTAATTAAGAAAATGCCTTGCTCTTAAAAGCAAGGCATTTTCTCATTCATTTTGCCATTTATAATATGCTTGTGTTTGAAGCTATAACGTGATATGCTATATTACAGTTGGTGATTGTTAATATTATATCAATGATTTTCTTGCAGCAAACCAAAAATGAAAAAGTTATCGTGCTGAAGTGGTGAGGGTTCGTCCCGAGCAAGAAGGCGAGAGAATAGATGAAGTTTTATGCTTGCTATCCTTGTGCCTTTTTGACACAAGGATTTTTTACGTTGAAAGGGAGGGTTGAAATGGAAACAAGAATTGCTCTGATTGGCATCATTATAGAAAACAAAGAATCAGTAGAAAGATTAAATGCTATTCTCCATGAATATTCGCAGTATATTATCGGAAGAATGGGAATACCTAATGCAAAAGAAGGTGTTGCAGTGATAAGCATTGTTTTGGACGCGCCCAACGATACCATAAGTGCTCTTTCGGGGAAATTGGGTATGCTGCCGCAGGTGAGTGCCAAAACTATCTTTTCAAAGCTGCCTGTAGTTACGGAAAGGTGATGAATATGGAATACTTAGTTGATAAATTAGAGGCTGAAGGTTCACTTACGAAAGAGGAGTTTGTACAGCTTTTGAGTCACACCTCTCCGGCCCTTTCTGAATATTTGTTTGAAAAATCCAGAAAAATGGCAAATAAATATTTTGGAAATCGCATATACACGAGAGGCTTGATTGAGTTTACGAATTACTGCAAAAATAATTGCTTTTACTGCGGTATACGAGCAGAGAACCGGAAGGTGGAGCGCTATCGCCTCAGCAAGGATGAGATACTGAATTGCTGCAGGGAGGGATATGCTCTTGGTTTTCGCACCTTTGTTCTGCAGGGTGGGGAGGACAGCTTCTATAGCGACAGCGAAATGGTTGATATTATTTCGGAAATTAAGGGAAATTACCCGGATTGCGCTTTGACTTTATCAATCGGAGAAAAAAGCGCCGAATCCTATAAAGCATTTTATGACGCAGGAGCTGACAGATATCTTCTCCGCCATGAAACTGCCGATGCCGGCCATTATGGGATGCTTCACCCTAAAATACTAAACCTGCAAAACCGCAAACAATGTCTGTGGACACTTAAAAGTATAGGCTATCAAGTGGGTACGGGTTTTATGGTAGGCTCACCCTTTCAAACTGTTGAGAACCTTGCAGAGGATTTGATGTTTATAAAAGAATTATCTCCAGAGATGATTGGCATCGGACCCTTCATCCCGCACCATGACACACCCTTTGCGGATAAAGCGCAGGGATCCTTTGAGCTTACTCTGTTTCTTATCGGAATACTGCGTCTTATGATACCGAATGCACTTATTCCGGCAACAACAGCCCTTGGAACAATTAATCCTCTAGGCCGCGAAAAGGGTATACTTGCAGGCGCAAATGTAGTAATGCCAAATCTTTCGCCTGTAAAGGTGCGAAAAAAATATGAACTCTATGACAACAAAATCTGCACCGGGGAAGAAGCCGCAGAATGCAGGTTCTGCCTGCAAAATCGTATGCAGAGCATAGGATATGAACTTGTTACTGACAGAGGAGATTTTAAACCAGCAGATAACAATCAGAAGGGGGTAATATAAATGTATGATGTAAAATCCAAAAAAGCGGAAGATTTTATAAATGACGAAGAAATACTGGATACAATTGAGTATGCAGAAAAAAATAAAAACAATCGCGAACTGATAGAAAGCATTATAGAAAAGGCAAAAAAATTAAAGGGAGTTTCTCATCGCGAGGCCGCCGTTCTTTTAGAATGCGAGATTCAAGATGTAAATGAAAAGCTGTATAAGCTTGCCAGAGAAATAAAGCAGAAATTTTATGGGAATAGAATTGTTATGTTTGCACCGCTTTATCTTTCCAATTATTGCGTAAACGGCTGTGTTTACTGTCCATATCATTATCAAAACAAGCATATTTATCGCAAAAAGCTCACACAGGAGGAAATACGAAACGAAGCTATTGCGCTGCAGGACATGGGCCACAAGCGTTTAGCTCTTGAAGCAGGGGAAGACCCCGTAAACAATCCGATTGAATATATACTGGAAAGCATTAAGACAATATATTCAATCAAACACAAAAACGGCGAAATCAGACGCGTAAATGTGAACATTGCGGCAACAACCGTTGAAAATTACCACAAACTGAAGGAAGCAGGAATAGGCACATATATTTTGTTTCAGGAAACATACAATAAAAAGAATTATGAGGAGCTGCACCCGAAAGGACCGAAGCATGATTACTCTTATCATACAGAGGCAATGGACCGTGCCATGGAGGGCGGCATTGATGATGTAGGCATCGGCGTGCTGTTTGGGCTGAATATGTACAGATATGACTTTATAGGCATGCTTATGCATGCTGAGCATTTGGAGGCCGCAATGGGAGTCGGCCCACACACGATCAGTGTTCCGCGCATTCGTCCTGCCGACGATATTGATCCGGCAAATTTCTCTAACGCCATTTCTGATTCCATGTTTGAGAAGATAGTTGCCGTGCTCCGTATTGCTGTGCCATATACAGGCATGATCGTATCAACACGTGAATCCCAAAAGACCCGTGAGCGTGTTTTACAGCTTGGGATTTCTCAAATAAGCGGCGGCTCAAAAACCAGTGTCGGTGGATATTCCGAGCCGGAGCCGGAGGAGGAAAACTCCGCACAGTTTGAAGTTGACGACACACGTACCCTTGATCAAGTAGTAAACTGGCTCCTGGAGCTTGGATATATACCCAGCTTTTGCACTGCCTGCTACCGTGAGGGCAGAACCGGAGACCGCTTTATGTCACTTGTTAAATCAGGGCAGATTGCGAACTGCTGCCAGCCCAATGCTTTAATTACTCTTAAGGAGTACCTGGAGGATTATGCTTCACCCGATACAAAGGGAAAGGGCGAAAAGCTGATCCAGGAGGAGCTTAACCATATTCCGAATGAAAAGGTAAAAGCTGCCGCAGTTAAGTATCTCTATGAGGTCGGCAGCGGAAAACGGGATTTTAGATTCTAATCCACATGAAGAAGGAGAATTCATTATGAGTTTACAGGATACTCCCCGCTCGAACCGACTCCATATAGGCATTTTCGGGAAGCGAAACAGCGGGAAATCATCATTGATAAACGCACTGACAAATCAAAATATCGCTATCGTATCGGATATTGCCGGTACGACTACCGACCCTGTTTATAAATCAATGGAAATACATGGTGTAGGACCATGTGTGTTTGTTGATACGGCAGGCTTTGATGACATTGGTGAGATAGGCAGGCTGCGCGTTTCTCAGACCAAAAAGGCGATGGAGAAGACAGATATTGCCATAATGATGTTTAGTGAGGATATTACAAAAGATGAAATCGAATGGGTGGAAGAATTAAAAAGAAAACATATTCCAGTCATTTCCGTGATCAATAAAATCGATATTATTCACAATGCCGAGGCTTTACGTAAGTCGGTAGAAGAAAAATGCAAAATACCGGCTATATTGGTCAGTGCCCTCACAAAGGAAGGCGTCGATAAAATCCGAAAAGAAATTATCCGTGCGCTTCCTGCGGATTATGAAAACGAAAGCATCGTGTCAAATCTGGCAAAGTCTGATGACGTTGTTCTTCTTGTCATGCCTCAGGATATCCAAGCACCTAAGGGAAGACTTATCCTGCCGCAAGTGCAGATTATAAGAGAGCTGCTTGATAAAAAATGTATCGTAATAAGCGTGACAACAGATAAGCTTGAGGCCGCGTTAGACAGCCTGAAGCATCCGCCAAAGTTGATTATTACCGATTCACAGGTATTCAAAGCAGTTTATGAAAAAAAGCCTGCAGAAAGCATGCTCACATCATTTTCCGTATTGATGGCGGGTTATAAAGGGGACTTGGATTATTTTGTCCAAAGCGCTTATGCTATCGAGCAGCTGACAGAAAGGTCTAAGGTATTGATTGCCGAAGCCTGCACCCATGCGCCATTGACAGAAGATATCGGGAGAGAAAAAATTCCCCGCTTTCTGCGTGAAAGAATCGGCGAGGGCCTGAGGATAGATATAGTCAGCGGTACGGATTTTCCGGAGGATGTTTCCGGCTACGATCTTATCATACATTGCGGGGGGTGCATGTTTAACAGGAAATATGTACTGTCGCGTATTGAAAAAGCCCGAGCAGCTCATGTTCCAATGTCAAATTACGGTGTTGTAATTGCCTATTTATCCGGGATTTTGGGGAACATAGATTTGCCTTGAAATTATCGGGGAGAAAGAATAACTCTCAGGAGAGATTGTAGTACCGGAGTTTCAAGGCAAAGGAATAGGGAAACAACTGGTTACATTACTTATGGAGAAGTTTAAACATACTACTATTTATCTAACATATACAGAAGAAAAAGACACTTTTTATGAAAAATTCGGATTTCAAAAAATAGATAATGCGATGCGTATGTTAAAACACTAGCTAAGCCCCACAATCGCCCAACAACATAATTATTGTAAATACCCTGTTGCTAGGGCATGTGTATTGATTAAACCAAAAATTGGATAAAATAACTATATTCGTTTGCTTCTAACATATGCTATAATAATCCAAAAGGGGAGTGAAGGCCTTGGCAGATAAAATGTTTGAGTTAATGGAAAAGATGTATATAGAATTCAAGGATTTTAAGGGAGATATAACAGCAAAGGTCGTAAGCCTGGATGCAAAGATTGGAGGCTTAGATGCGAAGGTCGGAAGCCTGGATACAAAGGTCGGAAGCCTGGATACAAATGTTGGAAATATACGCAAAGATGTGTTGCGTATTGAAAATAAGCTTGATACCAACTCTAAAGCATTGTTTGACGGATATAGTCAGACTTATGAAAAACTTACTGTGCTTGAAAAAAAGGTTGATGATATTAGCTCTAAGGTTGAAAAGCAAGATGTAGAAATCAGAGTAATAAAGGGTGCAAAATAATTGATACAAAAACCTTCCCGTCGTTGACAGGAAGGTTTTTCAATATGGGTAAAAATGTCTAGTTTTCACGCATATTATTTTTACATAGGTAATACCAACACATATTAAGATTCTACCCCAGCCCCAGATATACTCCAGAGAATTAGTGGAATTGCTTTTTTCGAGTTTTATACCAAAATCGCATATATAGAAGCGGGTCTTAAAGTGACAAGGAAAACTGCTTCTGGGTACTTAGTTGAGTTTGAAAAGAGCGAATTTTTGGAGTCGTAGAAAATTGGAAGAGAGAAGATTTATACTAATAAACGTCTTTATGAAGTTGTAAAGGAAGCGGGTATGGAGAAGTAGGAGGGCTGAGTTGGGTTAGGTGGAATATGCTGATAAGTTTGGTGACTTATATATTGTATCTCTGTTGCTTTAAAAAGTTAACATACATAAGATTTATTACAGTAAACCGTATCATAATTAAGTGCGGAAGTGCACAGAGGTAAGTTATACCAAAGCTTATAGATAGTTTACGTATTCATTTCTATTTGAAGTTATAAAGAAAGTAAGTTGACAAGTTGACAGACTGCACATAATCTCCATAATCTCATGAGTCGTAATCCAAATAAACATGGAATATGAAATGAATATATTTATTTTGTAGTTATTGAAGGATATACTAATTCCATGTCAAATTATAACATTATTGGATGAGAAAATGTCTTATTATGTGAATTCCATCATGAGGATTTAAACAGGCTCTTGTACAGCAGTTAACCATAACGGATATAGAGATAGTCTGGAGTTATATCATGTAATATATTTAGATGATTTTCGAGCCTCGATGGTACTAAAAGGGTGATTTAATAAGATTGAATTGAATGATGTCATGGTTAATTGATATATATAAATGATAGAAACATTACATATTGTAATAGAGCACTAAATAAACAAGAGGAGATTTGATAATGAAATCTGAATATCGTGAGATTCGTGTAAGTGAGATCATGTTAGATTATGAAAATCCTAGGATTGCGAAATATTTAGAAATATATGGTGAGGGTCAAATATCGAGTGAAACTATTTCAATGGCGTTAGGAGCGGGAACTGATGAAAAATCCGGACCATCATATAGCAGCTTAAAGGAATCAATAAAGGCAAATCAAGGGATTATACACCCAATCATTGTCAATGAGTTAGATAACGGCAAACTGGTAGTTATTGAAGGAAATACAAGGGTTCAAATATATAAAGAGTTTTATCAGGCTGGTGTTCCAGGTGAATGGGAGACTATTAGTTCAATAGTTTATAAAGATTTAGCAGATGAAGAAATCCATGCTATTAGGCTTCAGTCGCATCTGGTTGGACCGAGAGATTGGGATCCATATTCAAAAGCTAAGTACTTAAATTACCTGAGTAATAAAGAAAAGCTTCCAATTCTACAAATTATATCGTTTTGTGGAGGAAAATCAGCAGAAGTTAAAAAAATGATAGATGCGTATTACGATATAGAAAATTATTATCGTTCTAACTTAGATGACGATAGTGAATTTGACCAGAGAGAATTTTCTAAATTTATGGAGCTTCAAAATAGAGGTATAAAAGACGCAATAGTTATACATAAATATGACCGAAACGATTTTGCAAAATGGGTAATAGATGGTAATATTGATACGGCGCAAAATGTCAGAAAGATTCCTGTTATATTAAAAAGCAAAGAAGCAACGAAGGTATTTCTTGAGGAAAATATTTCTGAAGCAATGAAAGTCTTGGCAATTGAAGAATTTGACGCAGGACCGATAAAAGATGTTTCGTATGGAATTTTAGCATCTGAATTAACTAAAAAGCTAAGAAATATTAAATACGCAGAGATAAGAAGCCTTAGGTTTGATCCGGATTATGATGACAAAAAAGCAATATTATTTGATTTATTAGATGAATTGATGGCGGTAGCTGAGGAGATAAAAGAGGAATAGAAAAATGGGAGAGTCTATACAGCACATTAAAATGATACATAATATTATGCACATAGTTTCGGAGATCGTACCAGAAAAGTTTAGAGGTTTTATTTTACTGGACATTTCTGAAAGCCAAGAAAAACCTCCGAAAACGGCTGAAGGTTACCGGCCAGATCTATATTATTGCCATAATGACATAATGGTAATAGGTGAAGCAAAAACTTCTTTTGATTTTGAAAGGAAGCATAGCAAACAACAGTATTTATCTTATATGAAAGCATGTTCCATGTTTGAAGGGACGGCGTATTTAATTATTGCTGTGCCATGGACTGAATGTAGATCGGCTAAAAATATGTTGAGGCGGATGAAATCAAATAATGAATTTGATTTGAATATTAAAGTGATTGATGATGTGGGGCAGGTGGGACTGGTATGAGAAAAGTTAAGTTGAAAAACGAGCCTATTCTTATTGCAAAGCTTAGTGCATTTCCATATCAAAAAGATGCTTTTGATGCAGTTAAAGATTTACCATATTCAGCAATTTTTCATGAGCAAGGTTTAGGTAAAACCAAAATAGCTATTGATTTACTATTATATTGGTTAGAATATAAAGATGTGGATACAGTGCTAATAGTGACAAAAAAGCAACTGATACAGAATTGGAAAACCGAATTTATGTCTCACACATACATTAAGCCTGCCGTTTTAACTAATAATAGGGCAGAAAACTTTTATGTGTTTAATGGACCAGCTAGAGTTGTTATTACGAATTTCGAGACAATACCTGCCGAAAAAGTAAGATTTCATCTGTATCTCAAATCGAGAAATGTTGCCATAATAATTGACGAGTCAGCTAAACTAAAAAATCCAAAATCTAAATTATCAAAGGACTTTTTTGAACTCTCATCTAAATTTGTGATTAAAACAATAATGACGGGAACTCCTGTTGCTAATAGACCATATGATATATGGTCCCAGATCTTTTTTTTGGATAGCGGTGAAAGTTTGGGAACTGATTTTAAGTCGTTCAAAAACATAACTGATTTATCAAATAAGCTTTATGAAGATGATGATAAAAAAGAAATATTTGAGGATGCCGTTTCGGATATTTATAGGAAGATTAATAAGTTTTCAGTGAGAGAAACCAAAGACAGCGGAATAATCAATTTGCCAGATAAACAGTATATGAATGTCTGGGCAAAGTTTGAGCCACAGCAAAAAGAAATATACGATAAAATAAAAGATGAAATGGCTATTTTGGTACAAAAAGGGGACAAGTCTATATTTGACGATTCAACAGCAACACTTAAGCGCCTATTAAGATTAGTACAAGTAACATCCAATCCAAAATTAATTGATGATATGTACTTTGGAAATTCAGGTAAAGAACAAGAGTTGGAGATACTGGTAGATGGAATTATTGCTAAAGGTGAAAAATGCATTGTTTGGTCGAGCTTCATTGGAAATATTAATTATTTTACTCAGAAATATTCAAGATACAATGCGGTTAAGGTTCATGGAGGCATGACTATTATTGACAGAAATAAGTCTATTGATAGATTTAGAAAAGATGAGTATAAAATTTTGTTTGCAACACCTCAATCTGCTAAGGAAGGATTAACATTAACAATGGCAAATCATGTAATCTTTTATGATAGAGGATTCAGTTTGGATGATTACCTACAAGCTCAAGATAGAATACATAGAATATCACAAGTAAAAACATGTTATGTCTACAACATAATGATTAACGATAGTATTGATGTATGGGTAGATACACTGCTTAAGGCAAAGCAAAATTCGGCGCATCTTGCGCAAGGTGATATCAATAAGATGGAATATCAGGATGTAGCAGACTACAGTTTTGGCAGCCTTGTAAAGCAAATTCTAAATCTTAATGACGGTGATGAGGAGGTATAATTTGAGTAAAAAAATGACAATTGGCAAAAAAGAATTTGAAGTCGAGGAAAAGGAATTACTACAGGTTGACCTAAAGTTCTATCCAGAGAATCCTCGTATTTATTCTGTATTAAATGTAGCAAACGGAATTCCTGAACAAGATGAAATTGAAGAGCAGTTAATGAACATGGAGCATGTCAAGCAATTGAGACTATCTATTGAGGCAAATGGCGGTCTTATAGATCCATTAATAGTGCGTGCAAAGGATAACGTAGTATTGGAGGGGAATAGTAGATTAGCTGCATACAGATTATTGGCAAAGAAGGACCCTGCTAAGTGGGGGCGTGTTAAATGCACAATACTACCTTCTGACATACCAGAGTCTAGCATCTTTACTCTATTGGGACAATATCATATTATAGGAAGAAAAGATTGGAGTCCATTTGAACAAGCTGGATATTTATATAGAAGGGTAAACGTCTATGGATCTGGATTGTCAGTAGATATTATGGCAAAAGAGTTGGGATTAGAAAAAGCAACAGCACAAAATTACTATAGGGTATATTCTTTTATGGTAGAAAAAGATGACTTGAAGGCAGGCCATTGGAGCTATTATGATGAGTACTTAAAAAATCGTGGTATTAAAAAATACAGAGAAACATATGCCAATCTGGATGAAACAATTGTGACACAGATAAAAAATGAAGAAATTTCACAAGCAATTGATATACGAAACAAACTTGGTGTCATTGCAAAAGTATCCGGGAAAACTGCTAATAAAATTATGTCTGGAATTTGCGAAGGGAAAATCGATATTTACGAAGGGTTTGACAGGATCCAAGATACAGGGAAAACAAGTAATGCATACCAAATATTATATAAGTTTAGAAGCAAAATTAGCGAAGATGATTTTGAGGTACAAGTGAAAAGGGAAGATCCTAAACAGATAACGTTTGAACTCAAAAAAATCAAGATGGCAGTTGATAAGATATTAAAAGAGATAAAAGAGTAGTCGAAGTTGAATAGCCAATAGAACTTAGGGATAGTTGGAGAAAAATATGAAAATAGGTATTGTAGATGCTGATTTAATGGATAATGGAACACGTCACCCAAATTTAGCACTCATGAAAATAGCAGGATACCATAGGGAAATAGGTGACGAAATAAGTTTAATATACGATTCGTATGATAATACAAAAAAGTTCGATCATGTGTATATTTCTAAGGTGTTCAATTTTACATATATACCAGAGTCGGTGATGGCTGAACCTAATGTAAGTTTTGGTGGTACTGGCTTTTTTGCAGATGGAGGAACTGATCTTCCGTATGAGATAGAGCATCATATGCCATACTATGATTTGTATAAAGAATATGTAGATTTACAAATTTCAAGAGGAAAAGATGCTCAAAGGTATTCTGACTACTTGAATTTTTCAATCGGTTTTACAACAAGAGGCTGTTTTCGCAAATGTGAATTTTGTGTAAATAAGAAGTATGATAAAGTACAAAAACATGCACATGTGTATGAATTTTTAGATGAGAGCCGATCCAAGATCTATTTATGGGATGATAATATTCTTGGATGTACTGATTGGGAGGATGTTATTAATGAATTAGTTGAAACGGATAAGCCGTTTCAGTTTAGGCAGGGACTAGATCTAAGATTAATGACAGATAGAAAAGCATATCGATTTAATCAAGTTAAATATTATGGAGATTTTATTTTCGCTTTTGATCATTTGAGTGATAAAGATAATATCATTAGTAAAGTACAATTGTGGAAAAAATATACCAACAAGCATCCCAAAATGTATGTTCTAAGTGCATTTAACTCACAAGATGAACATGATATTGAAAATGTGTTTGAGAGAATTCATATCCTTATGAGATATGGATGCTTGCCATATATTATGCGCTATGAAGATTATGAAAACAGCAAATATAAAGGTCTTTATATACAGATTGCGAGATGGTGCAATCAACCTCAATTCTATAAAAAAATGTCATTTAGAGAATTTTGTGAAAGGAATCAATATTATCATCCAAATCCGAATACTCTATGCTCAGCTTATCGTGCGATGATTGAATTTGAAACAGAACATCCGGCAATTGCCAAAAAATATTTTGATCTTAAGCTGATGAACGAAAATATTTATAGAATAAATTATGGCTATGGTAGAAGATTTTACAATAAACAGGAATGTAGTCAGTGTAAGTTGAAAAAGCAGCAGTGGGATGCAGTTGTGAATGGTGAGCTAAGCGAAGAGCAGGTAATGAATTTATACTATCTAAAAGAAATTGATTATAATTGCTTGAGATATAAAAACGCTGAGTGTGAAATAACTTCAAATAAAGTTGGAGAATATTTGGCTAAGTTCATTATCAATTTAAGTGAAGATAATATTTGCAATATAATTTGTAATGCCACTGATATTGAGGAGTTAAGCAAAGATGTTTGTATAGTACCTCGATATTCAAAAAAGTATTATGTTGACTTGATGAATAAAATCTTTTCTGGCACTTTGTATGATTCTATTAGTATTAAGAATATTTATAGAATTGTTGGTATTGATAAACAGAAAGATCGATCCATATTAATGGAACATTTAAAGATATTAGCATTACTTGACTTTATTGTTTTGAGCAGAGACAACAAAAATGGAACAGTATCATTATCAATGCTCGGACAGGAATTTGTGAAAATGGGAGAAAAAGATAAAGATTATATTTGGAGAAGAAATTTGTACAGATTACCTTCTGTACAACATTATATTCGTATGGCAGATGATTATGTTACCTTTGAGAGAAAATTAATAGCCTTACATATAGCTAATATCAAAGATATTATGTCGTATTTGCATAAAAATTTTTAATCAACTTATCAGGTGCAAAACAAGTAAGACACACAGGGGGACGGTTTGAAAATAACCGTCTCTGGTGCTATTTTATAGATTGAACATTTCGTTTTTAAACCTTGATATTATCTCGTTGTCTGCTGGCAGCAAATGTAGGAAAGTCAAAACATAACTGTCTCAACAAAAATGAGGGGTGCCAGGGAAACCTCCGGTGCGGCTGGGAAATGCCGAATAGTTTAGCAGGTGGAAACCCTGCCTGAAAAGACTCAACCAAGTCATCAGTAGCGAGTCATGAATATGTGGGAGTAATCCCATATATTAAGCGTTGACAGCCAGATAGTAGGCTTGTAAGAGGGACAAGGGGACAGGTACAATGTCCCTTCTTTGTCAGTCTTTTGGATAGGGCTTTATCCTGTTTGTTCTGTTCAAGAGATAATCCGTGCTTGTATTATGCAAGTCCGCCAGTTTGATTAAAATTCCGGTAGGTATATCCACATCGCCGCGTTCATAATTACTGTAAATCCTTTGGCTGCAATTGAGATACGCCGCAACCTGTGTCTGCGTTAAATCCTTGTCTTCCCGCAGATTCCGCATTCTTTCATACATATGAAATCACCTCAAGATAATTATAATTTAGCGAATTATTCGCTATTGACTTTTAGCGGAAATATCGCTAAAATTATTTTGGGATATGAAATTGAAAGTTAGAAAGAAGGTGGAATATGAAATCTATTTTGGAAGAACTGTATGCGAGTAATATATACCCCGATGAGTTGATTATATCAAAGGACCCTGAATACCGTCCATTAAGTCAAAAAATATCTGATATCCTGGAAATGTGGGAAAAGAAGCTTTCAGAAAATGATTACAATCAACTTGAAACACTGTTGGATTTGCGTTCTCAATTGAGTTCAATGGAAGCTTCGGAATCGTTTATATATGGATTTAGGCTGGGTGCATTGATCATGACTGAAGTATTGGCCGGAAAAGAAGAACTTGTACGTGGAAGAAATTAAAATCTGTAATATAATGCTGATAATATAATAAAGCTAAGGAGTGATTCTGGTAAATTACTTATCCTTAGCTTTATTATATTTGTGAATTAAATAATCTTTGAATTTTATCATCTCTTCCGCAGCTTCCGGCGGAATATCGTTGTCTTGGTAGATGGTGTTGAGCTGTGAAGGGCTGGATGCTTTATTTAGTATGCTGTCGGCAGTATCTATTATATTGGTTCTGCCAAAGAGATAATCCAAGGAAACGTTAAAATAATCCGCGATCTGAATCTTAATGTTGTCACTGGGGATTCTCTTACCGGACTCGTATTGGGATAGTGTCGTATTTGATATATTTAATATTTTGGCGAATTCAATCTGGCTAAGACTGTTATTCCGCCGGAGATGGGCAATTCTATTACCAAATATGTTGTCTTTCACTATGTACCCTCTTTTCACACTTTGTGAATTAAATATACTATATCATATAAATGGTACTATATAAATTGATTTCACGAAATGTGAAATCTAGTATTGACATTCACAATTAGCAAAACTATACTAAATATATAATTTACAATAATGATAAATGTTGGGGGCGGTGCGGTGAAAAAAAGTATAAATGAAATCAGAAACGAAAGGGGAATAACACAATCATATATTGCTGGAGAATTGGGGATTGCAGTATCAACCTACAATATGTATGAAAA
Organism: Clostridia bacterium; assembly: GCA_035628995.1. Classification (NCBI taxonomy): domain Bacteria; kingdom Bacillati; phylum Bacillota; class Clostridia; species Clostridia bacterium. The sequence goes on from DASPIR010000027.1 coordinate 13,682, forward strand.
GGGGAAAAGAAAAGTACCAGAGAAAATTGCTTCGGGGATTGCGCGGCTTCTTGAGATTGAAAGAGATGATATTTTTTTGCCCGCTACTTTTGCAGTTAGCAAAACTATTGAGCATTGTTCAAAATCTTCTTGCTTTGATAAAGGAGATATTTGCTGCAAATATTGTGAAGAAATGAAGTGCAGCTTTAAATGTGATGATTCAAAAAATAGGAAATGTGAATATCGATATTAATCTTAGATAAGTTGACAGTCTGTCAACTAATCAACTTATCAGGTGTAAAATAATTAAGACACATAGGGGGAGGGTTTGTTAAGAACCGTCTCTGAAGTGCTTTTTTACAGATTTAATATTTCGTTTTTAATACTTGATATTACTTCGTTGTCCGCCGGGCAGAAATCAAATTTGTAAAATTGATCTGGTGATGCCCACCGAATATCATTGTGTTCTTTCTTTTGAAGAGTACCATCAACTATCTCGCAAATGTAGAAGTTTATGTGAACGGTTCGCTGAGGATAATCAAAAGTGACCTCCGAGAATAAGGAGAGCACCTTAATAATTATGCCCAATTCTTCCTGGCATTCCCTAATAAGGCACTGCTCATCTGTTTCGCCAGGTTCAATTTTTCCTCCGGGAAACTCCCAGAGAAGCTCACAATTTTTACCTCTTGGCCTTTGGCATATAAGGACCTTGTCGCCATTTCGAATTATTGCAGCAGTCACATCAATCATATCTCTTTCACCCCCAGTTCTTTAAGATAACGATAAATCCCGTCATAAAACTCTGGCTGGCGAGTCTCATCGTTCTTATCGCCTTCTGGAACGAAAATAACAAAACCTTGACGAGCTCGGGTGAGTAGTACACGATAAGCATTCTTGAGATAATTGCGATTTTTTACATTGTTGATATTATGCCAGGCAGAACCGGTGAAACTATAATATTCAAATTCGCAACCGTTATAGCGAAAATTTGCATCCCAGCAGATGATAGTCCAATCCAATTCCAATCCCTGAATGTCAAACTCGGTAGCGGTATCTTCCATGAAATAGGAAGAACGCACATCGTCAAAACCGTTCAAAAACCAGTTTTTCGCATCAACCTTACTCTGGACCCAAACGCCATATTTTTTTAGCCGTCGTGCCCCAGAACTGGCCGTAATACCATAGCGTTGCGTTCCCTTTGCCATGTTTTTCACCCACTTTTTAGCGGTTTCCAAGTCTCGGGTGATAACTATTGGATAGTCCTCTTTTAGCGTTAGATATAAAGCAGTTGTTTTTTCTTTATCGAGATCGAGTAAGCTCTTTACAAACCCAGCTACGTTTTCGCTGCGGAATGACCGTAAAGATACGGCCAGATGCAAGTCTTTAGCCACATGATAATTCATACCGGTGAGCAATTCTGGGACAGATATACCCTGAGAATACTCACTATCGGAGATTTGGTCGGAAACATAAACATCCCATTTTGGATAATGAGCCTTTAGTGTATCGAACCACTCCAGAAGCCCAGCTTCACCTGTGTTGATTTCTTGACCGCCACCGATCAGACAGATAATTACTGCCCAATCTTCGTTACGGTCCATAATGCTGATCAGAAACTGAGGTTCGGACATATTGAAGTTTGGCTTACCCTTTTTCCTCTTCATGAAGTCAGACAGCATTTCTTTCGTCCATGCACGTTGCGCTTCATCAAATATTGCAACTTTATTAATTAGCGGGGTATTTACAGATATTGCTTCGTCCCGGAAGTGATGTATGATCTGGATAAATTCCTTTGATTTGCGCAGTGCTTCTGTTTTGCTAATTCCAGTTCGTTGGTGTTCATCACGAGCTAGTGCTTCCTGCAATACATCAACCAATGGCCCATTCCCGGAAAGAAAAACTGAATATTCGTTTTTAGTAGCATCAGTATTTTGGCGCTCGATAGCAATGTTCAGCCCCGCTAAAGTTTTTCCTGCGCCGGGTACACCAGTGATAAAGCATATAGACTTTTTACCATGGCTTTTGCTGTAGTCAATTATTTGGTTGATCGCTTTAGTGGTGCGGGACAGATTAATTGCACTGGCATCATTGCGGGAGATATCTGCAACTGTATGATTGTGATACAGCGCCTGAGCCGCTTCGATGATTGTTGGTGTCGGCATATAAATAGAGTTTATCCAGACAATCGGATCGAGCGGGATATCTGACATCTGATGAAGTACAGCGTCAATCGCAGCCCGTATGTTGTTTTGATTACATAGCAGTACATTCGTGATACCTTCTTTCAGCATAGAAACAGTAGGCCTTTCATCTGGCGCTTCAGTTGCTACTAAGATAGGCACCAATGTTCGCTGATGACTTTCCTTATGGAAGTCCTTTAAATCAAGGGCATAGTCTGTGACTTGGTAGATACCATCACGAAGAAAAGCATGTTCACCAACCTTGAATTCTAACAAGAAAACAAGTCCCTGAATGATCAAAACGTTATCAATGCGGCGGCCAATTCGGGGTATAGTGTACTCAAAGATAAGATAGCCATCCTCCAGACCCATCAGAGACCGCTTAAGAATGTCAATCTCAAACTGCCATGTGTTCCGTTGCAGATCGTTCAAGTCAAACTGGTTGTTGGCCGCCAGTATTCCCAAGATTGAGTTGGGATCTTCATGTAAAAAATTTCCCACAGAATGGTCATAATACGCACGTGCCATTACTACACCCCCTATTTGATCTCTTGCTCAAGATTATCAAACAGAGGGGAATCAAAGAATTCGCGTAATGAAATATCCAAACCATCGCAGATTTTCTTAATTGAAACAACACCGGGGTTTTGGCTCTTATTGTTCAGCATGCTGTAAATTGTTGACGGCGAAACCCCTGCATTTATGCCTAAGGTGTTTATGGCAATTTTGCTCTGTTCACAGAGTTCAACAATTCTTTTTGCAACAGCTTCTTTTACATTCATATGATATCCCTCTCTTTCGATATATCCCAAATCAAGTTTAGCAGCTTGTGGGACATATCGTGTGGGATATATCGTATATTTGATCGTTAGATGGTAAAGTGCCTGTATGTAGAGCTTATAGTAACAGGTACAAAGGTTATTAACTTACCAAGTCAAGTAAATCAAATAACCTGATACCCCTTGCACCTGACAAAAACTTACAGAACTTACAGTGCCAGGTGCGTAGGTTATTAGGTTATCAATACTACTAGAAAACATAACCTAATAACCTTTGCACCTGACACTTATGGTCTTTACAAGAGCAGGGCCTTTGTTAGGCAGTTCGCCTCCATAGGTTATTAGGAGGGCTGCTTTTTTACCTTTAAAGCTATCTTTTATCGAGCCTAATGCATAGCATCTATCCATAAATGCTTTCAGCTGGGTGGAAACGCTCGACCAATAGATTGGAGTTGCGTATACTACCACATCTGCCTAGCGGAAGATGGGATAGAGCTCCTGCATGTCTCCTCGGTAAATATACCGAAGGAGCTACTAGGGTTTTAATTTTATCGATCTGGATTATTCAGCAAGACTGGAAAAGGTGTTTTCTCATCTAAGGAGCGGCTTTACGGTTGCGTTATTTCGGGTATTAGCAAATATTGGCCAGCTCATTTAAGAAACAGATGCTTTAATTTGGAGCAATATATAAAAATATTTTGCTTAATTGCAAGTATTAAAGAAAATATTTTGTTTAATGCTTGCAATTAAGCAAAATTTATATTATAACTTAACAAAAAAACATCAGCTTTGTATTACAGCGGTAGTTGTACCCGGTACTCAAATGGGAGAAACCGGCATTGATGGCGAACGTTTTATTGCCAATAAGCGTATTGAGGGGATAATAAGCCAAATGCTTGACGAAGCTATGTACTTTGTGAAACGAAATATGCGTGAGAAAACAATAATTGATGAAAATGGCAAACGAAATGATAAGCCTGAATATCCTGTAAAGGCTGTTAGAGAAGCGGTGCTTAACGCTTTAATGCATAGGGATTACAGTATTCACACAGAGGGTACCCCTGTAAGAATAATCATATATAGCGACCGTATGGAAATCATAAATGAAGGCGGATTATATGGGAAGCTCACTATTGACAGCCTTGGGAAAATTCATACGGATACACGAAATCAAACTTTAACCAACATACTTGAAATTCTGAAAATTGCTGAGAACAGATACTCTGGCATCCCTACCATTCGTATGGAGATGCAGGAGCATAATCTTCCTGAGCCTATTTTTGAAAATAAAAGAGGCAGCTTTATTGTTACTTTAAAGAATAGAATGGAAACACAAATTGAAAGCGGTATGGTAAGAACAGGAGATATACAATCAGATTTATTGAAGTTTTGCATAACTCCCAAAACTCGTGAAGAAATAGCTAAATTTGTAGGTCGGACACAATACTATACTATGAAAACCCTTGTTATGCCGTTAGTAGAACAAAGTTTGCTTAAATTAACAATACCGAATAAGCCGAAAAGCAGAAATCAGAAGTATTTTTCTTAGGAGTAACGGGAAATAATGTACCGGGTAGAATTTTTTGTACCAGGTCCATATTCTTATAATCACATATCTCTTCAAAGGTGGTCTTTACTAACGTTGTAGAAGTGGGAGCGGGTTTAGTATTGAAATTCCAAGAGCAATAGGAAAGAAGCTTGTAGGATTTAATAAAGGGTACAGAATATCCGCTGTTACGGTATCCTGTACCCTTTTTGTTGTGAGGTTAATTGCCCAGATATGCCTTTTGCACTACATCGTTCATACGGAGGTTTTCCGCGGTATCTTCCAGCACGATGTTGCCGGTCTCGAGGACGTAGCCCCGGTGCGCGATCTTCAGCGCTTTGTTGGCATTCTGCTCCACAACCATTACTGTGATGCCCTGATTGTTCAGGTCCTTGATGATTTTGAAGCAAGTCTGGACCATGATTGGCATCAAGCCCATGGAGACCTCGTCAATCAGCAGCAGGCGCGGTTCCAGTACCAGAGCTCGACCGATGGCCAGCATCTGCTGTTCGCCGCCGCTCATAGTACGTGCCAATTGGTTGCGGCGCTCTTCTAGGCGAGGGAACAGCTCATATACCTTTCGGATATTCGGCTGTACCTTCTTGGCGTCAGATAGACGGTAGCAGCCCACGCGCAGGTTTTCCTCCACAGTGAGGTTCCCGAAGACGCGTCGACCTTCCGGCACATAGCCTACGCCCATTTCAGCGCGTTTCCATGCCGGTAAGCCGAGGATATCCTTGCCTTCCAGTAAAATCTGCCCGGACTTTGCTTCTTTGAGGCCCATGATAGTCTTGATCAAGGTGCTCTTACCGGCACCGTTGGGACCGATTACGCTGACCAACTCTCCCTTTCTGACTTCAAGACTGACCTTTTTCAAAACTTCCATCTGGCCATATGCAACTTCCAGATCTACGATTTTCAGCATTGGTCATCATCCTCCTCTCCTAAATACGCCTCAATCACCTTTTTGTCCTGTTGTACTTCTGCCGGTGAGCCTTCAGCGATCTTTTGCCCGTAGTTCAGGACCAGGATTCTGTCACATACCTTCATGGTGAGGGGAAGATTGTGCTCAATCAGGATTATGGTCTGGCCTTGTGCTTTCAGCTTGAGGATCAGCTCTGTGATCTCGTTGATGGCGAAATTGGAGAGACCGGCGCAGGGTTCATCCAGCATGATGAGCTGCGGGTCTGTAATCAGCACCCGGGCAATCTCCAGCCGGCGCAGATAGCCGAGGCTGACATCTCGGGCTTTTTTATTGGCGATCTCAGTGAGACCGACCAGCTCCATCACGGCTTCCGCCTTTTCCACTACTGCTTTGGTGTGGCTTTTTTTGAAAAAGGAACGTACACCGGTATATTCGTGGATTCCGGAGGCGGCGACTACGTTATCGAGTATTGTCAGGTCGTGCAAGGGTTTGCTAATCTGGAAGGTTCGCGCTATGCCCTTGCGCGCCATCTCATAAGGTGGAGAGCTCTGCACCTCCTGTCCATTCAGAATGACCTTGCCATCTGTAAGCTTGTATACGCCGCAGATGGAGTTGAAAAGGGTGGTCTTACCGGCGCCGTTAGGGCCGATAATACCGAGGGTCTCATGCTCGAAGACTGACATATTAAGGTTATCAACCGCCTTTAGGCCGCCGAAATACATTTTCAGACCTTCTACTCGCAGGATCTCACGCATGTGATTCACCGCCCTTCCTTTTGAGTATTATGGTTATAAGTTGGTTATATTTGCGCAGCAGGAAGCTGTCTTCTCCGAGCAGCCCCTGTGGCTGGAAACGCATCATCAGAACAATGACACCTCCGTACAGAATCATGCGGTAATCGGCGGCAAAGCGCAGAAGCTCTGGTGCCGCGCCAAGCAGTATCGCTCCGATCAATGGGCCACGGATGGTTCCGACGCCGCCCACCACTACCATGGAGATGACACTGATGGATATGACAAAGGCAAAATTGCTTGAGAAAATAAAGGTCATGCGGTGCGCATATATTCCGCCAGTGAGGCCGGCGATAGCCGTGCCGAGGATGAAAGTAAGGACCTTATAATGGCTGATATTGACGCCGAAGGAGAGCGCTGCGCCTTCATCGCCGCGCAGGCTGGCCAGCGCCAGACCGAACCAGGAATTGTTCATCTTACGGATCAGCATGCATACCAGCACAATCAGGATTATCAGCAGTACCAGGAAATGGGTGGGTGTCATCTTATTTCCGAAGAAATAGGGTGTTTTGACCGCCATACCCAGGGAACCGCCAAAGATCTCCATATTCTGAAATAAAGCTACCATGACAAAGTTTATGCCGATAGTGGTGATGGCCAGGAAGTCATCACGCAAACGGAGACTTATTACACCGAGGATGGCGCCCAGTGCTCCGGTGACAAGCATCGCCACTGGCAGCGCCAGCCAGAAATTGACACCAGCATTGGTTAAGATAGCGGCTGTATAGGCACCGATGCCAAAGAAGGCGGCATGGCCCATCATCGATTGACCGGCATAGCCGATGATGATGTTCAGGCTCAGGGCCAGCAGCGAAAATACTGCAATGTTGACTGCAACTGTCGTTATATAATTACCCATCTTACCACCCTCCTTATATTTTATTGCCCTTGCTGATCAAACCGGAGGGCTTGATAAGCAAGACCAGAATCAAGACGATGAATGCAACGGAGTCCTTGGGGATGAAAGTGAGGTCGTATGCGGAAAGCATCGTTTCTGCCAGACCAATGAACAATCCTGCGATTACTGTACCTACCGGGCTTCCCAGACCGCCAAGGACAATTATAGACAGCATCTTGTATGAGGGAACCTCGCCCAATGCCGGTGTGATCGAATTGTAAAGTATACCAACCATGATGCCGGCAGCGGCGGCAAAGCCGTATCCAAGGATGTAGCTCAGGGCCATAGCGGAGTTGGTATTAACACCCATAGCCTGTGCAATATCGGAGTCCTCCGCCGTGGCACGCCAGGCCAGACCAAGTTTGGTCTTGTTGAGGACTAGCCATAACACGGTGAAGAGGAGCGTGGTCAGAACGATTATCAGAATCCACGCAGGTACGACCGTCAGCTTTCCGATTTTGATTACGTCGGTGCCAAAATCAATATTATAAGCCTTCGTTCCCGGGCCTGCGATCAGACGAGCCAGGTCTCCGGAGAGTGTAAATAGTCCAACGCTGGCAACCAGTGGTACGATAGGCAGTATGCGCGGCTTGCTTAAGATCGGTGCATAAATATATCTGTGCAGCAGTACTCCAATCAGACCGGTAATCGCCATGGAGAGAAGAAAGGCCAGAACCAAGCTGCCTGTCTTGAAGTAGATGAACCAGCCAATATAAGCTCCGGCTACATATGCACCGGCATTAGCGACATCCAGGATGCGCAGGATACCGTATATAAGTGTCGCACCCATTGCGGTCAGGGCATACACGCTGCCTATCATAATGCCGTTAAGTAATTGCTGTAAAAACATAGGGTCACCTCTTTTTTTATAAGTTGAATCGATAAAGAGCCGGAGGCGCTGCCCATCGCACCGTGCAGTGGGCAGCGCCTCCGGGAATCTTTGGTTATAACATGTTGCTTATGCGATGTCGCTAAGGACTACTTTGCAACGGGGGTAATGATTTCCAAATCGGTGATCTCACCGTAAGATTTGAATTTACCATCTGTAACCTGCTGAATCTGGACAGCCTTGACAGCTTCGTGCTTTTCGGTGTATTTGATCAGCTTGCCGGTGACGGTGGTAAAGTCTTTCAAACCTGCAATGGTGTCACGCATAGCGGCGGGATCATCGGTGCCAACTTGACGGATGGCTTCGAAGATTACCTGGAATGCATCATAAGCGGAAGCGCCTACCATGTCAGGTTCAAGTTTATATTCTTCTCTGTAGCGGGTGATGTATTTCTGTGTAGTTTCAGAAACGTCATCACGGTTCATGTTGGTAGTTAGGTATACACCGTTGGCATGTTCGCCTGCGGTGAGTAGGAACTGCCAGGAGTCAGCACCTTCGGTTCCGAGTATCGGAACATCCAGACCCTGCAATTTGCACTGTTTAACAATTTCTGCCGCATGGGCATAGTAGTTGGCAATATATATGAGGTCTGGCTGAACTTTCTCTTTCAGCTTGGTTATGATGGCAGTAAATTCGTTGTCGGAAATGGCTACCTTGTCTAAAGAAACAACCTTTGCGCCGTTAGCTTCAGCATGAGCGGTGAAGGTATTAGAAAGCTCGGTGCCGAAGTCCAGGTCCACAGCGATGATGGCAATTTTCTTAGCACCCAAAGTTTTGACGGCGAATTCAGCGCCGGCCTTGCCCTGAACCTTACCCGGGAAGGACTGGGAGAAAATGAAGTCACCAGCTTTTACAACGTCAGGATGAACTGCGTAAGCTGAGACCATAACTTTACCTGCGTTTTGGATAATCGGAGCTGCAACACGGGTCGGACCGCTGTAGCTGCCACTGACCACGGCGACAACGCCATCCTTGGTGGTAAGCTTTTCAGCGATGCTGACAGCCTGAGTGGTGTCGAGACCATCGTCGTAATTTACCAGTTCTACCTTGCGTCCGTTGATGCCTCCGGCTTCATTAACCAGCTTGACAGCGAGCTTCGCGGAGTTTTCCGCAGAGAGACCATCAGCAGAAGCGGCAGGTGAGGTTACGGGTGCAAAGAAACCTATCTTGATCGGTTCGGTGTTGGCTGGTTTTTCCGTAGCGCCAGGCTCGGAAGTCACCGGTGTATTATTCGGTGAGCATGCAGTAAAGGCGATGATCATCGACAGTGACAGTAACAGAACTAATAATTTTTTCATTTCTTTCCCCTCCATTTAGACTATTATGATGCTAATGATAAGTATTGTAGCTCAATGCAGTCAGAAAATTTCTATAAAGAAAGTATAAAGCTTTTTTGCTGGAATTACAAATGCATTTCGTCCTATTTTTCTGAATATTGCAGATTTTACGCTAAAAAACTGCAATATTCGACATCGGAACACCTAATGATATTAAAGTCGATTGAACAATCGAATATGGTTTTCATTCTTTTATAGAAAGGAAGTTAAAAATGAGTACTAAATATGAAGTTATTTCCAAAAATGATTCTGTAAAAGCATTGGAAGTGAGTTGCTTGAAATACGCAGGGGGAAGGATCAAAGCAGCCTAAACCTTCAAACCCATCCCATATACATCCTTAAGAGCCTTAGCATTCTCTCCTGCTGGCATATAGTCGTCAGTACAAACGCTATACACATCTACCAGGTCCATTTCCTTATAATCGCAGATTTCTTCAAAGGTTGTCTTGACAAGCTCAGGGCCTTTGTTTGGCAGTTCGCCTCCATATGTCATAAGGAGGGCTGCTTTTTTGCCGGTAAAGCTATCTTTGATCGAGCCTAATGCATAGCATCTATCCATGAATGCTTTAAGCTGGGCAGAAACGCTCCACCAGTATATTGGAGTCGCATAGATTACCATATCTGCTTGGCGGAAGAGGGGGTAGAGCTCCTGCATATCGTCCTTTATTGCACATTTGCCTATGTTAACATTGTGGCAAACTTCACATGCAGAACAGCCGTGGATGTTTTTTTCTTGCAGGAAAACCTTTGTGACTTCTGCATCCTTATTAGAATCTTTTATTCCTCTAAGATATTCATTCAACAATAAGCTGGTGTTGCCATTCTTTTTTGGGCTTCCAAGCAGCGCCAGTACTTTCATATCTAAAACCTCCGTGTGTGATTTCTTTTACTTCTTCCCATACTTATGCTGTACAAATTCCTTGAATTTCTCAATCTCTTCGATAGCCTCGGGGGATAAGTCCTCATCGGTGCTATATGTGTTCTCTGGGGAGCGGATTAAGAATTTCTCCTTGGACTTATTAAGGATCTTTTCTGCTGTTTCTCGGATATTGCTTCTGCATAATAAATAATCGATGGACACGTCAAAATAATCGGCCATTTTTATCAATGCTTCTTTATCAGGAAATCTGATATTGATCTCATATTTTGATATGGTTGAGTATGATACGTTTAACATATTCGCAAGGGCATACCTTGTTATGTCTTTCTCTTCTCTTAAATCTCTCAGTCGCTCACCAAATTCCATAAAAATGCACCTCTTTAGTATAATGTTAACACAATATGTCCAAATGAAAAATTCATTGGACTAAATGGAAAAATTTCTATTGACTTTGGACTGTAAGTCCAGTAGTATTGAATAAAGTGGACTATGCGTCTAGTAAAACTCGGAGGTGATGATATGGGCTCGGAGTATTATAAGTGTGAAAGTGAAAAGCGAGGCCCAGAAATGACAATAGTAGAGATGCTTATTTACTCATTAAGGAAACTCGCAGATCGGCTCTTCTTCAGTAAAAATGTGGACAAGGAGTCCGATGGACATATTGTGAAAAAGCAGCTTAGATGTGCTATTTCAAGCTGCTTTGACAAGAATAATATATGCTGTAAGGTTTGTGATATCAAGAAATGCCGCTTTAAGTGCAATTTCATAGATAAAGAGGTATGTGATCATCAGAAGCTGGATTAGTTATGCGATTTGATCCTGTGGATATGTGGATAACTTTGAAACGAAGGAAGCGAAGAAGCAGATTATGGACTTTATGCTTATGCTGAAATAAAGAAGTATTGGAATTGAGGGATTCATTCAGGTATGAATGGATCCCTCAAGTTTTTTGCTTACTTATATGAAGGATAATGTCGAACTATGTAGAAATGTGTAATATATGCACTCTTTATATTAATTCAAATCAAGTATTTTTTCACAGCAATATAAATACCATATAAGTAGAAAACATTGCAGGAAGAAGGTTTACAGTATATGAAGAAACATAGGATACTAGTGCTGCTGCTCATTTTGGTTTTGTGCATGGGTATTATTGCATGCAGCAGCCCGGAAGCAGCGGGGGGGTATGTAAATGCCGGAAATGGGCAGTCGCTCAAAGTGCATTTCATCGATGTGGGGCAGGCAGACGCTATACTTATACAAGGACCAAAGGGTGAGAATATAGTTATCGATGCGGGAAACAATAGCGACAGCGAAATGGTAGTAAGCTATATCAGGAAGCAAGGAGTTAAGGAGCTTAATGCAGTCATAGGCACGCACCCCCATGAGGATCACATAGGCGGTCTTGATGCTGTAATCAAGAGCTTTAATGTGGATAAGGTATATTTGCCCAAGGCAGTGCATACAACGGATACCTTCAGGGATGTACTGAAGGCGGTCAGCGACAAGGGTTTAAAGGTCACAACGGCTGTTAAGGGGGTAAGCATACCTTTATCGGGAATGACTGCTGAGTTCCTGGGCCCGGTAGGCTCAGAGTATGAAAACCTGAACAATCATAGTGCAGTTCTTAAATTGACATACGGAGAGACCAGCTTTCTTTTCCAGGGAGATGCTGAGGTAGAAAGTGAGAAGGATATTTTAAAGAGCGATATGAGCAGCAAGCTGAAGGCGGATGTGCTGAAGGTGGGGCATCATGGAAGCTATAACGCTACAACCCCTGAATATCTTGCAAAGGTAAATCCGAAATATGCAGTTATTATGTCAGGCAAAGGGAATGATTATGGACATCCCCACAAAGAGCCGATGGAGCTTCTAAAGAGCAAAGGTATAGAGATATACAGAACTGACGAGGAAGGGACAATTGTCGCAGAAAGTGATGGAAAAAGCATAACATTCAATGTGAAACCGGACAGCCACAACTATGGCACAGAAAAAACAAATACTCAGAAGCTTTATACTGACTCCACAGGTAATGGACTAATAAAGGGAAACATAAACAGCAGGAGTGAGAAGATATATCACCTTCCGGGAGGCGCTTATTATGATAAGACCGTTCCCGAGAAGTGGTTTAAGACTGAGCAGGAGGCACAGGATGCCGGCTTTAGGCCATCTAGTAAATAATGCCCCTTCCAGGCAAAGGATTGCCTGTCAGCGATGCGGTTTCACCGCACGATTGGACTATTATAAGGTATGCTTAATAAATCTAAGCTTGGAGGTAAAATTATGCAGTGTATTGTTGACAGATTTGAAGGAGATTACGCGGTTGTAGAGTATTATGAGCAGGTGCTGAAGCTTCCGAAAGTGTTCCTGCCTGTGGAAGCCCACGAGGGAGATGTATTGGATGTCCTTATTATGCTTGATGTTAATGAGACTAATAAGATGAAGGCAGAAATAAAAAAACTTATGGACGATGTATGGGAAAAATAAGCGGGCTGGGTTGCCTGGTCGCAATATCACTAAGAAATTCTCCAACAAGCCTGTCATACTCATCACCGTTTTTTACTACTGATTCCGCATGTCTGGCATTGGGGGCAAGGTATAATTTCCTTATCCCTTTCTTGTTGTTGTACATATCAATACTCATTTGTGTAGGTATATATAAATCCTCACTGCCGTGTATGAAGAATATCGGGGTCTCCACATCGGCTATGTCTCTTATTGGAGATATGTCCTTGAGTATCATCCCTGTACGCAGCCTGGTAAATAATCGGGTTATCTGAAATGCAGGGAACGGGGGCAGCTTATATTCTACCTTGAATCTGTATTTAAAAAGCTCTGAAAGATCAGAGAAAGGACAATCTGCTACACAGAAGGATATTCTGGGGTCAATAGCAATATTCTGAAGTGCAATTGCAGCTCCCATGGATTCCCCGTGGACTCCCACCGTGCAGTCATTGCCGCACTTTTCAAATACCCAGTCAGTACAGCTCTTTAGGTCATACTTTTCATAATATCCGAAGGTAGTGTTCTTCCCACCGCTTTCTCCGTGGTTGCGATGATCATAAATCAGTACATTAAAGCCCCGCTTCATGAACATTTCCATATACTTCACTGAGCCATATATTGTATAGGTTATGCCATGACAGATTATAACAGTTTTCATTGAGTTGCCATTAGGGAAGTAAAATCCACGCAGCTCATAGCCATACTGAGACCTTATCCTAACCTCTTCTTTAAGAAGCTTGTCAAAGTACTCCTCGTGCATATTTCCCTTATCGCATTCCATTTGGAGAATCTTCTCACGGGTCTTTATACGAGGGTAAATGACAACCCCGGAAAGATAAAAGCCGGAAGCTGCAAATAAAATAAGCAATAGTGATAATGCAATGTACCAATACATAGTAATACCCCCTGTTTTCTAAACGATATAATTATAGCACAAGGAGGAAGTTGAAGGTTAACATATTATATTCGATGAAAGAATAAAGCATAGACAATTTTTTATAAAATACTCATTATTATGACAAAAATTACCGATTATATAAAAATATGGCCATTTCATATAATCTATATGACAAAATTCGCGTTTTTTCTATAAAATTAATAGTGGATTATTTTCTAAATGTGATGATTATTTGGTATGAACTTCAACCTGCGAAGATAAAAATGAGATGAATTATGTTGGATCTATGTGATATTGATATTATATAAAAACGTAAGAGGGGGAAAAAAATGAGGAAATTAATGTCTAGGTTCTCTTTTTTTATTTTACTGTTATTCTGTTGCAATCTAGTGCTCCCGGGGTATGTCACATTTGCCGGGACAAGCAGTGGAGAAGGTGCTGCGTTTAATCAGGATAAAGAAATAAGCTTCATGCCTCCGAATCCTGAAGTGTATCCGGAGTTTTATGAGAAAGACGGAGATATTTCGGATATTATGAGAGCTTCAGCGAAGTACTCAGTACCAAAGATTGAAAGAGTAGGAGGAGCGGAAAGCATACCTGTTGGGGGAGCAATAGAAAAGGTGCTGGTAATACCAGTATACTTTTCAGATGAAGAGTTTGAACTGGGGCATGATAGCGTTTATTTTGAGAATATAATGCTTCAGATGCAGGATTATTTTGAAGCCAACTCCCAATATAACGATGAAGAAGCAAAAGGAATGTCAATTGCAGCTACAGTAGTTGAAGCGGTATATAGCGACCAAACCATGGCGTATTATGGTGAGGATGGTTCAGATATAGATGATGCTAATGGCGATATTAGTGAGCTTGCTAGAGAGGCTGTGCAGAAGATTGATGCAACAGTTGATTTTAGGGACTATGATACCAATGGTGATGGTACAATTGATCACCTTTTTATTATCCATGCGGGAATAGGACAGGAAGAGAATTTAGATCCAGAAAACGAATTAATATGGTCCCATCGTTGGGCAATTGCCGGTGGCGAGGATACGGATGATGGGATAACTGCTTTTAACTACGCAATGGTGCCAGAGACAGGACAATTGGGAACCTTTGCCCACGAATTCGGCCATGATATTGGATTACCTGACTTATATGATACAAATGATTTAGATTATGGCATGACAGAGGGAGTCGGAGATTGGGACGTTATGGGCTCCGGCTCATGGAATCACAGGGATGGAGAGGATCCGGGGACTTGCCCTGCCAATCTGTCAGCCTGGAGCAGGATGTATTTGGGTTGGGCAGAACTCCGCACCTTAACTCAGAATGAAGGCGCTACTATCTATAGTTCAGATGGAATAAGCCAGGTTCTAAAGTTCTGGACAGCGGGCGACGAATCAGGGAATGAATATTACCTTTCAGAATATAGAATAAAACAGGGTTATGATGAGGGTCTTCCAGGGGAAGGCTTGCTGATATGGCATATTGATCAGCAGCAAGTAAATGCCACTATTGCTGCAAATACACTAAATGCAGATGAGAACAGGCTTGGAGTAGAACTGGAGCAGGCAGACGGTGAATTGGATTTATGGACAATGAGCAATAGAGGTGATGCTGGTGACCCGTTTACGGGTTCAAGCTGGAATGCCAATTTCACAGCAGTGCCTTACAGCTTCAATTATAGCAACATAGACGGTGAATTCAGCTATGTAGCAGTAACCAATATCCGTGGAGCATATGCAGAATATATTATTGAGCCGGACGTACCAGATAAACCGCATATTTATCTTCCGAATAATGGAAGCAACACAAGCACAAGGCCGACATTTTCATGGAATGTATCCTCCCAGGCTGAGTACTATGTGCTTCAAATATCGGAGGATGACAGCTTTGAGTCGGATGTCATGGAATTTGTATTAAGCACAGGGGAAGATGGACTCAATTACTTGGGTGATGCCTTCACTTTTACATTACCGGAAAGTGATGAACTGGCGAAGGATACATCCTATAATCTGCGCATAGTCGGTGTAAATAGTTTAAACAATGAGGGAAATCTAGAATGGACAACAGAGTATAATTTCAGTACGATAGCTGATGGCATGAATATCTCAGAAGTAGGAACAGATATGCCTACTCCAAGAGAAAGACTTGCTACTGTTGGATTGGATGGTAAGATATATGCAATAGGCGGATTCAATGAAAATGGCGCCAGCAGCAAGATGGAGGTATATGACCCGGATACCGACACATGGGATACTTTGGCGGATATGCTTGGAGCAAGGGCAGATCTGGGTGCTGCAGCAGTTAATGGGAAAATATATGCTATAGGCGGCGATATAGGAGCAGATTCAGTTAGAACAGTATATGAATATGATCCGGCTTCGGACGCGTGGGACACTAAAGCAAACATGCTTTTGGGAGTGCGAGGCTTTGGAATAGCGGTCCTTGAAGATAAGATTTACATTGTCGGCGGAGTCGATGAGGATGGCCTATTATCGGATCAGCTGCAAATATATGATCCTTCAGCCGATGCATGGGAGTCCAGGTTCTGTGGAGAAAGTGAATTTACACCCAGGGCTTATCTGGGGGCTGCAGCAGTTAATGGCATGCTTTATGCCATAGGGGGCTGCACAGGTGAAGACAGTTTTTCAACAGACGAAGATAATACCATATATACATTAAGCATAGTGGAGGTATATAACCCGGAAGATGATACATGGCTCCTCGCTGATGATATGCCTGAGGAACTTTCAAGCTTCGGCACTACTGTATTAGGGGATAAGATATATGTTATGGGAGGGTATTCAGACTTTTTTCGCTTTAGCGCTATGATATTTGAGTACGACCCCATTGAAGAATATTGGATAGAAAAAACCAGCATGCAAGCAGAGCGAGCATATCTGGGTGCCGCTTCCTCCGGAGTGAAAATATATGCAGTTGGAGGATCAAGGCTTCAAGGCGGTGCATATCCATATTTTAGTACAGTGGAAACATATGAACCGGAAATGTCTCCCCCACATATAAGATTCAGTTTTGATGGTGTTAATGCAGGAAGGCTCATGGGCATTACTCCTGAAATGGAATACAGTCTTGATGGAGGGGCAAGCTATGTTTCAGCCGTTGAGAACAATCAGCTGCTTACTGCTGCTGAAATAGCAAGCATAACAGTAGAAAATGATATCAGGATAAGAGTGAGGGCAACAGAGAGCGAACCGGCAGGAGTACGTGATATCATACCTATCAGTGTAGAAAAAGCTTTATTTAGAGTAATTGGTGATAATACTCATAATACAATAGAACGTATAGATAGCGAAATGGAATTCAGCACTGATGGCATAAACTGGGTTATGTATAATAATAACTTACCTGATTTAACCGGTAATATAACTATCTATGTGAGATATGCAGCCAATGACAGACTTCTTCCGGGGCCTATATCCACCTTTGTCTTCACTGCATCGCGACCTAGCAGTGGTGGAAGAGGCGGGAGCGGAGGCGGCGGAGGTGGTGGCGGTACGTCGGCTGCCACTCCGGATCCATCTGCTTTAACCATGATTGAGGCTGCAGTAATAGTGAGTAGAACAGCTGCAAATGCATATTTAAATAATGAAAAATATGAAAATGTCATTGTTGACATCCCAAAGAAAGCAACTGAGCAGTCTGCAGCGATAGATACGACTATTTTCAGCATGCTTTCGGAGAAAGGCAAGGGCTTGGTTATAAATGGTAAAAATCTTACCATGGTTTTATCATCTGACGTTCTAAGAAATGAACAGAGAAACCTGGATGGGAAGGACACATATTTTAAGCTGGTTACCGGAGTACTCAATGAGCAGCAAACCAAGGAGAAGGCAGATTTGTTGAAGCAAGCCGCCAATAACGGGCTGACTTTGACGGATAACAATATCTTTGAATTCAACGCTGCTCTTGTCACGAATGACATGCATCAGAGGGTAAGCAGCTTCAATGCACCTATTAGAATAACAATCAGCTTGAAAGACTCTAAGCTTGGTAATATTGATGCTGAAAAGCTGGGTGTATACTATTACAATGAAACAACAAAGACTTGGGATTATATAGGTGGTAAATTTGACGCTGCTGCAAAAGTAATAAGCTTCGATACAACACATTTCAGCTCCTTTGCTGTTATGAGTTACGAGAAGACCTTTCAAGACATCGCGAAACATTGGGCACGACCCTACATAGAAAAGATGGCAGCAAAGCATATAGCACAAGGTACAAATAGTAGATTTGAACCGGAGGCAAGCATATCTAGAGCTGAGTTCACAGCATTGCTGGTACGTGCTTTAGAGCTGAAGGAAAGTAAGGAAGGTACAAAAGCTTCTTATTCAGATATTACTGAAGGAAAATGGTATGCCCCTGAAATCAATAAGGCATATAATTCGGGCATAGCAAAGAAGGAAGATGGAGTTAACTTTAGACCGGATATAGCAATCACGAGGGAAGAAATAGTTGTAATGATTGCGAGGGGCTTACAATATAAGGGTATAGCAGGTAAACCCAGTGAAGATCAAATCACTCAGAGGCTTAAGCAGTTCAGTGATTATGGACAGATATCGCAAAGCGCAAGAGAGCCATTTGCAATAGCAATGGAGAAAGAAATTATAAACGGCAGAATCCCTACCTTGATTTCACCAAAAGGCAGTGCAACACGTGCTGAAGCAATTGTCATGATATACAGGCTTCTAAATCTGAAATAAGATTCTGATAACTATGAAGGACTTTCTCCATATGGAGGGAGTCCTTCCTAGTTATCCCGGAAAAATGTTTTCTAAATTACTTATTATAGCAAAAATATATGGCAGAAACAAATTGATGAAATATTCAGAAAAGATTGTTATTTATTTATTAACAAAGATTGTAGGTTTATTATCATTGTATTATATCAAGAATGATAATAAAATCTAATTAAAGGATATATTGCGAAGGGGTGAAACGTATGAGTAGTAATAACCTGTTTTTTTACAAGGGTGAGGGCAAAATAGAAGGCCAGCAGCTCGCTTTGACTAGTGAGAGAACTGTAATAATCAGAAATGAAGGTTCCGAAGTTGTTGTTGATGACATATGGAATGTTGAAATAAGCCATATGTACGGCAATAGGGTAAAAATCAAGATAGGTCCTAAAGTTACCTACTATCCCCTGAACAAGAAAATTGCAGTTAACGACACTGAAGGTAAGATTATAATAAATATAGTTAATACTGATGAAGAGATAGCGGAATATGAGACAATGGCTGATTCCCAGATGGCCAAAGGCTTGGTAGACTATATACATGAGCATGCGCCGAATCTTTATGCCAAGGAAAGCTTGAATCAGAAGACACTAAACCAGCTTAAGGAGATTAAGGAGCAAATGGACGACCTGGCAAATATGTATTAAAATAATCGCCGATGGTTTCAATAGCATTAAGGATGATAAGAGCTTCCCGATTAAAGCGGGGGCTCTTATTTAATTTGTGGATGTTGCGCATGATGTATTGTATAATATTTTCAAAGAATACAAGAAAATGGAAAGGAAAAAGGTATGGAAAAGGGAAGAAGATTACTATACCTGTTGAAAGCAATCATACTTACCATATTGTTCTGTGCTGCGGTGTATTTCGAAAATGCGCAGCAGCAGAGGCTATTTGTGCTAGTTGCTGTGTTTGTATTATATCTTGCGGCAGGCTTTGGAAGAGGTTTTATAAACCATGAAAGTAAACCATACTACCTATCTTTTATTATTGATATAGCTCTGGTGTATACACTGGAACACAATTCAAGACTTCTGATAAACTACTTCTTTCACTCCTTCTATATAACCATATTGCTTGAAGCGGCGCTGACCCTGGGGCTCAGAAGAGGAATAACCATAGGGGCTGCCGCAGTACTGGCATCGCTTATAAAATACATATACTTGATTTACTATAAGTTTAACCTTTCAAATGTATCACAGTTGGCGTTCTTCCTGATGGTCAATGTGCTGATACTGGTTATTGCGGGTTTTGCACAGCACAGCAAGGAAGAAAAGGAACGGAAGGATGTGCTCTATAAGGAGCTTTTGGATGCCCATAGGAAGCTGAAGCAGTATACCAATGAGGTCAACCGCCTCACTGTAGTGGAGGAAAGGAACCGCATTGCAAGGGACATACATGACACTTTGGGGCACAATATGACAGCACTTATAATGCAGCTGCAGATGGCAGAGCATCTTCTGAAGGAGGATGCCCCCAGGGCAGAGGTACTGCTGGTGAATGCTGTTGTGACTGCGAAGGACAGTCTGGCAGGAATAAGAGAGGTTGTGGAGACTCTGAGAGGAGTTGACACTGAGCTTTCACCTGCAGAGTCTATAAAGAAGCTGATTAGTGAGTTCGCAATAAAGACCGGGGTGGAGATTGGACTTGATATTACAGGGGAGGCTGACATACAGGCTTCGGCGGCAAATATTGCAGTATTTCGTATAATACAAGAAGCAATGACCAATGCTGTTAGGCACGGGAAAGCGACTAGCATATCGGTGAAGCTTGATTATTACTGCGGTTCCATAGAATTTTGCGTGGCAGACAACGGTTCTGGTGCGGAAAAAGTAAATGAAGGCTATGGATTGAAGGGTATCAGGGAAAGGGTTGAAGCCTTTGGTGGGAAAGTCGAATTCGGTGCTGAGGATGGGTTTTATATAAAGGGTATCATGTATATGTGCCTCTTGGCTGAATGCAATTCTAATCCTGTAGAGGCACAACATTTAGGATATGCATTTTTAACACTTGAATGATTGGAAATATGTTGTGTTAAAAAGCACTAGGAGGGAAAAAATGATAAAAGTGCTGTTGGTTGATGATCAGGATATTTTGGTGGAAGGGCTCAAGATGATACTGGGGAAGGAAGAGGACATACAGATCTGCGGAACTGCCAACAATGGCAGGAAGGCCTATGAGACATGCAAATGGAACCGTCCTGATGTTGTGCTGATGGATATAAAGATGCCGGAATTAGACGGGGTAGAAGCGACCGGGATGATAAAAAAGGACTTTCCAAGTGTCAAAGTAATTGTACTTACCACCTTCAACGATGATGAATACATATATGAGGCTATAAAGAACGGTGCCTCAGGCTACCTACTGAAGGATGCCTCGCCTGCAGAGATTGCCGGTGCTGTACGCACTGTTTATAATGGAGGCGCACTTATACAGTCTGAGGTTGCTGTTAAGGTGCTGGACAGATTCTCAGAGCTTGCCAAAGGGAACTTGGAGAGACATTCGGACCCCAGAGTGGAGCTTCTGACCGAGCGGGAGATGGAGATATGCCGCCTTATAGCTGAAGGAAAGAATAATAAAGAAATCGCAGGCGAGCTGTATTTAAGTGAAGGAACTGTAAAGAACCATATTACAAGGGTGCTTATAAAGCTGGAACTTCGGGACAGGACGCAGCTGGCGGTATTTACAATAAAGAATGATCTATAGAGGAACGGGTAACACGGTTTTCCTGCGGAAAAACACTGAAACCCACGAAATACACGGCGGGATAAATATTCTGAAACATAAGTAATAATCGATAATAAGGTAAGTATCTAGATTCACTAAGTCGCTATACAGAATATAAAAGTTAACCGTGTAATTCCGTAGGAATCCGTGAAGCATCCGTGTGTTCAGTGGTTCCCGTACCTTTACCCGTAAGGAATACCCTGACTGTCTCGGGTCTCGAGTCTTGTATCTCGTATCTGACGCAGTCATTATTTTTTGTGCGAAAAGTCATGGGGTAAGCTGCACAATATGTGATTTAAGACACAAGAAATGCAGTTTCTGAAAATGTAAAATGATACTGTAAGATAACTTTGGAGGGATTTAAATGAAAAGGATATTGATTGTTATATTTGCACTTCTTCTTGCAGTGCCATTGGCAAGCTGCAGCTTCGACAGTCTGGGAGATTACAAGAAGGCGGTAGAAAAAACCGAGCAAATAAAAAAAGGCCAGACATCAGGAGAATTCTCAATTGTGGTGGATTTTAAAACTGAAGGAATGACGGAAGATGAGATAAAAGAGATAAATTACTTTAAGGACATGAAAGGAAGCTTCAACGCAGCTTTAGATGAGGATGCTGGAAAGGGAATAATCAGAAGCTACCTGAATTTCGGCGGACTGGGCTTTGATTTTGACCTATTCATGAACGGAAAAGAAGTATTCATGAAGCTGCCGATAGTAGGCAAATATATAAGGCTTGATGAAATGCAGACTCAAATGATTGCCGAGCAGCAGGCTGACGGGGAACAGGAGTTTATTTCCAAGGAAACATTGGATGAACTTAATGCAAAATGGCTTGGAATGCTTACAAAAGAAGACATTTTCAAGGGTAAGGACATAGTGCTCACCACTCCTGACGGTGAGGTAAAGACAACGGAATACACCATAAAGCTGAATGATGAGCAGATTAAAAAACTGGCATCGGACACAATGGATATACTTTCAAAAGATGAAAAGCTCAAAGATAACTACGAAGAGCGTATTAAAAAGAATATAGAGCCGCTAAAGGACACATCCTTTGAAAAGCTGTTTTCCGATATGAAGGAAAACATGAAGGATTATACATCTGAAGGTTTCAGTTATACTGCTTATGTAGATATTGACGGGTATATAGTCAATGAAATAATTGAGTTTGCACCGAAGTTTAAAGATGCTGAGATGCCGGTCAGTATGGTGAGCTACAGGCTGGATATAAAGAACTGGGATATTAACAAGGAACAGAAGTTTGATTTTCCCGTGCTGACAGAGGAAAACACTTTTGACATGGATCAGATGGAGCAAACCATGCCGTTCATGATGGAAGACCTGTTCAATAATAAGAATTAGAGGGTGATGGATATGACGCTGTTAAAGGTTGAAGACTTGCATAAGGATTATGGCAGTACAAAGGCAGTGGATGGAGTCAGCTTCCATGTGGAGCAGGGGGAAGTGTTCGGATTGCTTGGCCCCAATGGAGCTGGGAAGTCTACGATTATTTCAATGGTATCCACTCTGATAGCTCCAACAAAAGGAGAGATATTTTTTGAAGGCAGGAATATTTTTGCAGAAACTAAATCGCTCAGGCAGAAGCTTGGAGTGGTGCCTCAGGATATAGCCCTGTATCCCACCTTGTCTGGTTATGAGAATTTGAGATTCTGGGGGAGCATGTATGGCTTGAAGGGCGAAGGATTAAAGAAAAGAGTCGGTGAAGTGGCAGAAATAATAGGGCTGAACGGCCGTTTGAAGGATCGGGTGGATAAATACTCCGGAGGGATGAAGAGAAGGCTCAATATTGGGGCAGCACTCCTGCACAAGCCTGAGCTGCTTATAATGGATGAACCCACCGTAGGCATAGACCCGCAGTCAAGGAATCATATATTGGATACAGTGCTGGAGCTTAACCGGCAGGGGATGACAATAATCTACACCAGCCACTACATGGAAGAGGTGGAGTACCTGTGCAGCCGCATCTGCATCATGGATCAGGGAAGGATCATAGCCTCCGGAACCCAGGAGGAGCTGGTGGAGCTTATAAAAGGGGAAACACAAGTAAGCCTGAAGCTCGATAAGCTGGATAAGGATATACTTGAAAGACTTAGGTCGATAAGGGAAGTAGCCAAGGCGGAGCTGGTACTGGATGAAATAGCTATATCGGGTGAAAACGTTGATATAATACTGGCAGATATTATTGCCAGGGTAACAGAGAATGGAAGGCGCATTTCTTCTATTGACGTCAAGAAGCCAAACCTCGAAGCTGTTTTCCTTCACTTGACAGGAAAGGCTCTGAGGGATTAAGGAGAATGGGTATGAAGCTTATAAGCATTATAACAAAGGATTTAAAAACGATACTGAGTGATAAGAAGGCTTTGGCGGTAATCATATTCATGCCCCTGGTGCTTATGGTGATATTGAGTTCTGCTTTGAAAGGGAACTTCATTAGCGGAGGCGCAGGGGATATGACAAAGGTAAGCATAGCTGTTGTGAAGCAATACGACAGGGAATATGACTCCCAGAGGTTTGACAGCACCTTAAGCAATGGTTTCCTTGCTCAGGGAATGGGTGACGAGGCTGCGGAGGAGCTAAGAGCGACCAGTGACGACGTTGATCCGGAGGAAATATTTTTTGAGGATTTTCTAGGCAGTGAAGAGGTAAGCAAAATAATAGCATACAGGATAGAGGAGGAGGACAGGGCTCTTGAGCTCCTGAAAAGCGGAGAAGTTTCTGCGGCTGTTCTTCTTCCTGAGAATTTTGTATATGATATGAAGATAAATCTGCTCACACCCTTCAGGAATAAGGTGGATATCAAAGTAATGACGCATCCGGACAGGAGCATAAGCGGTCAGGTGGTTCAGAGTGTTGTGGAGGCTTATTCTGATGCAATGACTTCGGTTGTAATAGGCAAGAATGTTCTTATTGAGGCTGCTATGGAGCAGGACCTTGCGGGCGACGGCTTCAAGGGCATGAAGGACGCAATGGACGGAATCACCAATGTAATGAAGAGTATCAGGATAAACATTAATGATATCTCGGTGGAAGGCAGGAAGAATATTTCCAGTTTCGATTATTATGCTGTGGCTATGCTGGCGATGTTCATACTCTTTGCCGCAAGTCACGGCGGGAGAATGCTTCTGGAGGAAAAGGAGAACATAACCTACCAGAGGATGATAATAGCCGGCACAACGAAACTTGGAATACTGGCAGGCAAGTTCTTTACTGTATTCTTGATTGCCTTGCTTCAGATGGGTATTATGATTGCATTCTCACATTTTGTTTTGAAGGTTCAGTGGGGCGGCACAACTCCTATTTTACTAATAAGTCTCAGCGCCGCATTTGCAATTGCAGGGATAGGGAGCGCTCTTGCAGCAGCCACTTATAAGGCAGGAAATTATAAAATGGCCAGCATATTTGAGACAGCGTTTATACAGACTATGGCACTACTGGGAGGCAGCTTCTTCCCAATAGACATTATGCCATCAATATTTCAGAAGCTCAGTGTTATATCAGTTAATGGGGTAGTTTTGAAAGCATATCTTAAGATCATGAGGGGATATGGGACAGCGGAGGTAATGAGTCACATTGCCATACTAGCAAGTATCGGGGTTTTGTTTGCACTGTTATCGTTGATTATACTCAGAGAGAAGGGAGGGATTGCGGATGCTAAGTATAATCAGGTTAAGACTCTTAAGGCTTAAGGACGAGATAGTGGTATTTGTGCTGATGACTGTCATGGCCTTTGGCCTCACCGCAATATTCGGGGCCTCCTTCGATGGGTTCAGACCTACAGTGCTGATTGTAGATGAGGATAAAGGCAGCTATTCGGAGGTTTTCATAAATGAGCTAAAGGATAATAACGCTATTAACTTCGCAGCCTCAGATATGAAAAATGCAACAGCAGAAGTGGAAGAGGGCAAGGTACTTGCTGCATTGGTAATACAGAAAGGGTTTAGTGAGGATATAAAAGGCGGTGAGCGGGTATCGCTGGGAGTAATGAAGATTAAAGATGATACTTTGATACTCACCCTTCAGAAGCTGGTATCCGGGATTGCGCAGAAAATGGCAGGGGGAACAAGGATAGCAGATATCACAGCAGATTTCATACAGGCTCAGAAGCCTGAAGTTGAGCGGCAGGCTGTGACGGCAGCTGCATACGGAGATGTGATGGACGCTTGGAAATACAAGAGGCCTATAGAGGTAACATCTTCTGTTGCTGAAACTGGATCAAGCAGCAGTTATAACAACTTGAAGCATTCGATGATTGGCTTCTCTTTATTCTTCTCGATGTACACAATGGTGTTTGGAATAGGTACAATATTAAATGACAGACAGTACAAGACCTGGCAGAGGATGCTCATTTCACCCGTATCCAAGGCGTCGATACTTGGGGGCAGCATGGTGGTGGCATATATCACCGGTGCCATTCAAATAGGAGTATTGATACTTGGAGGCAAATATCTGCTGGGAATAGACTGGGGAAGCAGTATACCGGGAGTCTTGATGGTAGCGGCAGCATTTGTATTCACTGTTACCGCAATGGGCTTGCTGCTGTCAGGTGTGGTAAAGACCCACGCTCAGCTTTCTGCGATAACTCCGGTGGTGCTTACCAGCACTTCAATGCTCGGAGGCTGCATGTGGCCATTAGAGATAGTCAATTCAAAGCTGATGTTGTTTTTGGCTGAGCTTACACCTCAGAAATGGGCGGTACAGGGTATGGAAAGCATAGCTAGCAAGGGCATGGGCTTTGAAGCGGCGGTTTTACCGACACTTGTGCTTTTGGCAATGGGGATGGTTTTCTTTGCTGCAGGGGTGAAGGTCATGAAGTTCGATTGAATTCTTTAGTAAAAAGTCAAAATATTATGGATAATATTTACAAGCAGAGTTATAATATATATATATCTATTGAGTGGGGGATTAACTCAGCTGGTTAGAGTGCCATCGTCACAAGGTGGAAGTCGCAGGTTCGAGCCCCGTATCCCCCACCATTCCTATGAAATTGCAGAGCTGCCGTGAGGCTGTTCTATTTTTTTGTATTTTTAGACGTTTTTGTGACGCTGTTTGGGATAGAATAAATGTATATGAATTTAGAAAATACGCGGTGAAAGGATGATTAATATGGAGAATAAAGTACCTAGCGACATAGAAATAGCTCAGCAGGCGAAAATGAAGCCTGTATCAGAGATTGCAGAACAGTGGGGAATACAAGAGGATGAGCTGGAGCTTTACGGGAAATATAAGGCAAAAATCAACCTCAGCATTTTTGATAGACTTAAGGATAAGCCTGATGGCAAACTGATATTGGTTACGGCTATCACTCCAACTCCAGCAGGAGAAGGCAAGTCAACAACTACAGTAGGCTTAGGCCAGGCGCTTAACAAAATAGGCAAAAAAACAGTAATTGCCTTAAGAGAACCATCTTTGGGCCCGGTTTTCGGGGTGAAAGGCGGAGCTGCAGGCGGCGGCTATGCCCAGGTAGTGCCTATGGAGGATATCAATCTCCATTTTACTGGTGATATGCATGCTATAACAACAGCTAACAACCTGCTTTCTGCAATAATAGACAATCATTTCAATAATGGAAATTCACTGAATATAGACCCAAGACAGATAGTTTGGAAAAGAGTAATGGATATGAACGACAGGGCGCTCCGTGAGGTGGTTGTAGGCCTTGGAGGCAAAGCCAACGGCTTTGTAAGACAGGATGGCTTCATGATTACTGTGGCTTCTGAAATAATGGCTATTCTCTGCCTTTCCAATGATTTGATGGATTTGAAGGAAAGACTCGGGAGAATGGTTATTGCATATAACTTTGCGGGCGGACCGGTTACATGTGCTGATTTAAAGGTTCAGGGAGCAATGGCAATGCTTATGAAGGATGCAATAAAACCTAACCTGGTGCAGACACTGGAGAATACACCAGCACTTATACACGGCGGACCTTTTGCCAATATAGCTCACGGCTGCAACAGCATAATGGCTACCAAGCTGGGACTTAAGCTTGGTGAATACCTTGTTACAGAGGCAGGCTTCGGTGCTGACCTTGGAGCAGAGAAGTTCCTGGACATCAAATGCCGCTATGGAGGATTAAAGCCTTCAGCTGTTGTAATAGTAGCAACTATTCGTGCTCTTAAGATGCATGGCGGAGTAGTAAAGGCGGAGTTGGGCAAAGAAAATCTTGAAGCAGTGGATAAAGGCTTTGCAAACCTTGAAAAACAGGTTGAAAATATCCGCAGGTTCGGACTGCCTGCAATGATTGCTGTAAACCGTTTTGTAAGTGATACAGAGGCAGAAATTGAACTCCTTATCAAGAAGTGCAAAATTTATGGTGTGGAAGTTTCACTGAACGAGTGTTGGGAAAAAGGCGGAGAAGGTGGAATACATATGGCTGAAACCTTGGTGAAGATGGTAGAGGCTTCAGCGCCTGATTTCAAGTACCTTTATGATGTTGAAATGCCTATAGCAGATAAGATAGATGCAATAGTAAAAGAAATCTATGGTGGAGACGGCGTAGTTTTCTCTTCTAAAGCTCAAAAGGAGATAAAGAAGCTGGTGGAAATAGGCTTGGATAAGCTGCCTATATGCATGGCAAAGACACAGTATTCACTGTCTGATGATCCAAGTCTTTTAGGTGCTCCAAAGGGCTTCAAGGTAAATGTAAAAGAGGTAAGGGTATCTGCCGGAGCAGGCTTCATAGTATGTCTGACAGGAGATATAATGATAATGCCGGGACTTCCAAAGGTACCAGCCGCAGAAAAAATTGACATCGATGAGAATGGCGTAATCACAGGATTATTCTAAATATAATGTAAAATGCTGTGTCTTATACAGAATTTTTATGGGAGGGTTAAAAATGGTCAGTAACCGCGAAATAGCACAAGCAATGATAGTCAAACTTGATAATGTGCTGCCGGAGTATCAGAAATTTGTTGAAGGAATCCGCAGGGCTCCGGACAGAGGCTTTAAGCTTACCTCTGCCCAGACCGAGACGGCGCTTAAGAATGCGCTTCGTTATATACCGGAAGAACTCCACGAGAAAGTAGCTCCTGAATTTTTGGAAGAGCTTCTGATAATGGGCAGAATATACGGATATCGTTTCAGACCTGAGGGAGACCTTAAGGCGAAGGGTATAGACGAATACAAAGGGAACTGCATTGAAGGCAAGGCATTCCAGGTAATGATAAACAACAACCTCAGCTTTGATATAGCGCTGTACCCCTATGAACTGGTTACCTACGGGGAGACCGGATCTGTATGCCAGAATTGGATGCAGTACAGATTATTGACAAAGTACCTTGAAACAATGACAAATGAGCAGACTTTGGTTGTGGAATCAGGCCATCCGGTAGGATTATTCAGATCCAAGCCTGAGGCTCCAAGGGTAATAATAACCAATGCTCTTATGGTAGGTATGTTTGACAACCCAAAGGATTGGGATATTGCAGAGCAGATGGGGGTAGCCAACTACGGGCAGATGACTGCCGGAGGCTGGATGTACATAGGACCGCAGGGAATAGTACATGGCACCTTCAACACTCTCTTGAATGCAGGCAGAAAAATACTTGGGATACCTCAGGATGAGGACCTTAAAGGAAGACTGTTTATTACCTCAGGACTTGGCGGTATGAGCGGAGCTCAGCCAAAGGCAGTTGAGATTGCAAATGGAGTAGGAATAATTGCTGAAGTGGATTACTCCAGGATAAAAACAAGACTCAATCAGGGTTGGGTTAAAAAGGTATCCTCAGATCTTAAGGAAGTATTTGAAGCTGCACATGAGTATATGAAGAAGAGGGAGCCTATGTCCATTGCTTATCATGGAAACATAGTTGATCTTCTTGAGTATGCAGTGAAAAATGATATTAAGATAGAGCTTCTATCAGATCAGACCTCCTGCCACGCAGTCTATGAAGGGGGCTACTGTCCTCAGGGAGTTTCTTTCGAGCAGAGGACACAGATGCTGAAGTCTGACAGGGAGAACTTCAAGAAGCTGGTTGACCAGTCCTTGAGAAAGCACTTCGAAATGATAAAGGCATTGGTAGCAAAGGGGACTTACTTCTTCGACTATGGCAACGCATTCATGAAATCGGTTTATGATGCCGGAGTTAGTGAGATATCCAAGAATGGAATAGACGAGAAGGATGGATTCATATGGCCTTCCTATGTAGAGGACATCATGGGGCCGGAGCTCTTTGACTATGGCTATGGACCCTTCAGATGGGTATGCCTCAGTGGCAAGCATGAAGATCTGATAAAAACCGATAAGGCTGCTATGGATTGCATAGACCCCGATAGAAGAGGGCAGGATAGGGACAATTATGTATGGATCAGGGATGCAGAAAAGAACCAGCTGGTTGTTGGCACCCAAGCAAGGATATTGTACCAGGATGCTATGGGAAGAACAAAAATAGCGCTGAAATTCAACGAAATGGTTAGAAAGGGCGAAGTAGGGCCGATAATGCTGGGACGTGACCATCACGACGTAAGCGGCACTGACTCTCCTTTCAGGGAAACCTCAAACATAAAGGACGGCAGCAATGTAATGGCTGATATGGCTACTCAGTGCTTCGCAGGAAATGCGGCAAGGGGAATGAGCCTTATAGCACTCCATAACGGCGGCGGTGTAGGTATAGGAAAATCCATCAATGGCGGTTTTGGAATGGTTCTGGATGGCAGCGAAAGAGCTGACAACATACTGAAAACAGCTATGCCCTGGGATGTAATGGGTGGAGTTGCTAGGCGCGCCTGGGCGAGAAATGAAAACTCAATTACTACAAGTATGGAATACAACAAAGATAATCAAAAAACAGACCATATAACCATACCATATATTCCAAAGGAAGAGTTGGTTAAGGGCTTGGTCGAAAAGGCATTTAAAAAATAGGGGGAGACAAAAAATGAGCAGTATGAGCAAACTAATTGAATGTGTGCCGAATTTCAGCGAAGGCAGGGATTTGGACAAAATAGAGAAAATAGTAAATCCCTTCAGGGGAAAAGACGGCGTCAAGCTTTTGGACTACAAAAGGGATGCGGACCACAACAGAGTTGTTGTTACAGTTGTAGGAGAACCTCAGGCGGTTAAGAATGCGGTGCTTGAAGCCATGGGTATTGCAATTGAGCTGATTGATTTGACAAAGCATCAGGGACAGCATCCTAGAATGGGAGCTGTAGATGTAGTGCCTTTCATACCCATAAAAAATGTGAGTATGACTGAAGCAGTTGAGCTTGCAAAGGAAGTAGCCAAGGAAGCATCAGAAAAGTACAATCTTCCGATATTCTTATATGAGAAGGCAGCCACGGACCCACAAAGAGAGAACCTGGCAAACATCCGCAAAGGTGAATTTGAAGGTATGGCAGAAAAGATAAAGCTGCCTGAGTGGAAACCGGACTATGGTACAGCAGCGATACATCCTACAGCCGGTGCAACAGTAATCGGCGCTAGAATGCCGCTTGTAGCATTTAATGTTAACTTGAGTACAAACAGCATGGATATCGCTAATAAGATTGCAAGGAATGTAAGATTCCTAAACGGTGGCTTGAGATACTGCAAGGCAATAGGCATCGAGCTTAAGGACAGGGGAATAGTACAGATTTCCATGAATATGACAGACTATACAAAAACAGCGCTTTACAGATCCTTTGAACTCGTCAGGATAGAAGCGGCAAGATACGGTGTGAGCATAGTGGGCAGTGAGATAATAGGATTGCTGCCTATGGAAGCGCTCATTGACACAGCTGTGTACTACTTGGGCGTGGAGGACTTCTCCATGGAACAGATTCTTGAAAACAGGTTGATGGAATAATTGTAGGGGCGATTCACGAATCGCCCTTTTTTCATATCTTTACATATTCGAACTTGTTGCCTCGCCATTTCAGGAACTTTATAAAGTCATCGTACAGTATTGAAACAGTAACTGTATTGACATTGGGATGAAGGCATATATGCTTTGAATTCTTGAGGGCTTCATCTATAAGAACTGTGACTTCCTTTCCTTCATCATTCAACAGTCCAAGGGGAGTGACGGAGCCAGGGGTCAAGCCCAGATATTTAGAAAGCCTTTCTGATGAAGCAAAGCTTAAGCGAGTGCTGCCTATCTGCGCTGAAAGATTCTTAAGGTCTGCTTTTTTTTCCGGGGACACAAGGACCAGATAGTGCTTATCCCCATTGTGATTCCTGACAAAGAGGTTCTTGCAGTGCCGGCCTTCCATTTTCAGTCTCATATTATCAAGGTCTTGTATTGTATATGCGGGTATATGTTCATATCGTGTATACGGGATTTCCAATTTTTTAAATGCATCGTAAACATTCTTTTCATTTTCGGACATCATGTCTTTATCCTCCAATACATTTCGCGAAAAACATTTCATCTTCTTAATTCAAATTTCGCGTAAATGTTTCCTTAATTTTTATTGAATTCGCACGACACCCAATAGGAATGCCTTTGTGCGTTCAATATCGAAACGGATTACTAATAATTATCCTACCACATTATAGAAATTATACAAGCTTTAAGGAATTTATTGTACCAGATGTTTTGCATAAAACATTTTCCTTGGTTTCATAGGTTGCCTATTTCTTCCTTGAAGCAGCTTTAATGCAACCTATATATAAACTTAAACAAAAAGATATGGTAAAATGAATGTATGTCTGACGATATGAGAAATGGAATGAAAGAAGGTGGTAGGATGAGTTCCGTACAGGTTAAGCTGCTTCAGGCTCCGCTGGTTCTAAAAGACAGTGAGCAGATTGTATTTCCCTTTAAGAAGGCTGAGGCTCTGTTTTACTATCTTGTTGTAAACAAGCAGGCTTCAAGGGATGAATTGGTGGATCTTCTCTGGGGGGAAACTGATGAGGAAACGGCCAGAAAAAACCTGCGCCACGCCATATACATGATACGAAAGGCTTTCGATGCGGAAATTATCATATCACCCCAGAAATCAACTGTATTGCTTAACCCTGACATCGAAATAAAAACAGACCTGCAAAGCTTCCTCCAGGAGGAGGAAAGTGCTTTAGAGGCATATGGCGGTGAGTTCCTCAAGGGCTTTCTGGTTAAGGATGGGGAGAAGTATGAAGAATGGATGTTCCAATGCAGGGATTATTATAGAGACAAGTATATAGCCGGGCTATATGAAAAGCTTAATCAATGCAGCATGAAAAGTGAGAACAGTAAGCTTGAATACTATTCAAAGCTGCTTATCAACGAGGATCCCTTGGATGAAAGACCTTACAGACTGCTCATGGAGAGCTATGGCAGCATAGGGGCTTATCATAAGGCTGAGGAGCTTTATCTCAGGCTGAAGCACACCTTGGGACAGGAGCTTGGTATAGCACCGGATAGTAAAACCGAGAAGCTGCATAAGAATAATCTGGCAAGGCGCAGTATAGAGGATAACAAGAGGGACAGCGCCAGGGGATTTTTCTTTGGACGGTCCAGGGAGCTGGACATAATAAGGGAGCAGTTTGAAAGCTTCAGTCTTCAGAAGGGAAACAAGTCAATCCTGATAGTTGGTGAGGCAGGAATAGGTAAGACAAGGCTTAAGGAGCGCGTTTTTGAAAATGTGGATGAAAGCAGCCTATATGTAATTAACTCCAATTGCTATCAAGCTGAGGAGGATTATCCACTTAAGCCGTGGAATCAGGTCTTTTCGACCTTAGCAGAGATAATAAAGGAAGAAAACATAGAAATACCTCAGCTATGGAAAAACATAATTGTACGTCTTTTTCCGGCCTTTGATCCTGAGGTACAGACTGCTGCCGATACCCTCATTGAGCGTACAGACAAGGTGAAATACAAGGTAGTTGAGGAAGCGGTGCTGGAGGTGCTTAAAAAGGTAAGCAGGAAAAAGAAGCTGGCAATTGTCTTCGAGGACCTGCACTGGATGGACAGCACCAGTATCAGGCTATTGAGCTTTGTGCTCAGGCGTCTGGGCGGCAGCGGGGTTATGGTGGTTGCCACCTGCCGCAACAGCTATGAAAAAAGGATAGAGCAGTTTATTGCCGCCATGGTAAAGGATGGGCTGGTGGAAAAGCTTGTGCTTTCAAGGTTCACAAGGGATGAGGTAGAAGGGTTCATTATGGAGCTTCTGCCTCAGCAGCAGCTATCCCAGGAGATGAGGAAACGTATATACGAGGAAACAGAGGGAAATGCCTTTTTTCTTATAGAGCTCCTGAATACCGTCAAGGAGAAGGGGGTTATAGGTGAAATCTCCGGCAAAGCCCAGGACATATTGAAGAGCAGGATTATTGACATACCTGAAGAGGGGATGAAGCTTCTTAATATCACATCCATGTTCTTTGACAGGGTTGACCTGGATATGCTTCAAACCCTAAGCGGCAGGGATGAATCGGAGCTTCTGGACACACTTGAGGAGCTGCAAGGCAGATATATCATTAGAGAAGTAGAGAATGGCGAGGATATAAGCTTTGAGTTCACACACAATAAGCTTAGAGAGTTCATATACGGACTTCAGTCCACCTCCAGACGCAAAATTTTGCATAATCGTATCGGACAAGCTTTGGAGAAGCGGCTTACAGGAGGCTTCGAGGATAGGTTCTTATACCCAAAACTGATATACCATTTCTCAAATGGGGGAAACAAGCTGGCCGGGTTGAACTACCGCATTAAAAACCTTGATATATATTCTGATTTCAGTCATGAGCTTTTCCCCGTACAATACGACGATGTAGAAGCAGGGGGACAGTCCTTTATCAAGCAGGAGGAATCTATCAAATACCTGGAGGAGCTTGAGGAGCAGCTGAAGGAAATCAAGGGACAGGACAAGAATAACCAGGAGATACTCAAGCTGGAGCTTGCTTTATACTATGCTAAAGGCAGTTACTGCATACAGGAAGGGGAATACGGCCTGGGAGTCAAAGCAATCAAGGATATGCTGGAGCGTGCCTGCGAAAGCGGTGACTTCCGATATGTGCTGAAGGGTTGCAGGCGGATGATATATTATGGGATTCAGGTTCACAACACCGAACTGATGCAGGAGTATCTGACAAAAGGGATAGAACTTGCAGGCCAGCATAACCAAATGAAGGAAATGGGCATATTACTGCGCTTGAAGGGCTTACAAAGGCTTATGACAGAAAACTACGAAGAGGCTGAAGAAACTTTGAAGCATTCCATTGGAGTATTTGAAGCACTGAATAGGCAGGAAGACCGGTATTCATTGAATATCGCAGCTGCATATAACTATGTGGGGGAAATCCGCCGCTACAATATGAGATTCTCAGAGGCACTGAAATATTATGATAAGGCGATGGATATATGTGATGAAAAGAGAATTTTCAGGGGAATAGCAGTTTTTAGTACAAATGCGGGCAAGGCCGCTTTTGATATGGGGGATTACCATCGTGCGAAAAGCTACTTTATGAAAGCAATAAAGGATTACAACCAGATGGATACGCTGCTGGGACGCTCCACTGCAGAAGGCTATATGGCACTTCTGCTTATAAGGGAAACAAGATATGAAGAAGCGCTGGAGTATATGCAAAGAAGCGAGATATACTCTGAGAAGCTGAAAAGTCCTTATGAGCTGGGCTTGGTCTGCAGGGTTAAAGCGGAAATAAAGATGAAGCTGGACAGGAATCCAAAGCCCAGGAGTATCTTCGAAAAGCATCTTCCTCTGACGGTCAGCGAATACTGCAGTCAAGGGATTAAGCATCTGAGCGGTGTCAGGAACTGTTACGAAAGAGGAATATTAGAGGTACTAGCAAAGAATAAGGGATAAAGATTCATATAATATAAAGACTGCGTCTTAAGCAACGGGGGAACGGGTACCACGGTTTTCCTTCGGAAAAACACTGAAATCCACTAAATTACACGGCTGGGAGGATATCCATTAATGAAACCATCTACAGCCTAATATGTCATCCTGAGCAAAGCGAAGGATCTTAGACCCTCAAGCAATACTTGAAACTATAAGTCTGGGTCAACATAAAACATAAGATTCTTCACTGCGTTCAGAATGACAAATATAAAATTAACCGTGCAATTCCGTAGGAATCCGTGGAACATCCGTGTGTTCAGTGGTACCCGTTCCTTCGTTCCCCTGTGTCACATTATTCTACAAATGAGTAATTATCGGCAGCTTCACATGGCTTGGGTATTGTCCATTATGATATATTTTCTGCACTGCACACACCATTTCCACATCATCGGGCACATTATTTCCGGTATTGTGGTTGGGGAAGGCGAGGTTCTTTGCTCCTGAAGTTATTGTTACCCTGATTCGATGCCCCTTCTTAAATACATTTGCTGTCTTTGCCATTCGTATCTCATATTTTTCAACTGCACCTGGCTCTATAAGTTCCGGCTTCTCAAAGGACTTTCTATATCTAGCCCTTAATATTCCATCTGTAAGACGTATGGAATTCCCTTCCTCATCCACATCCTCCAGCCGTACGATCCAGTCGGTATCCCTGGCAGAGCTGGCAGCATATATTTCTGCAAATATATTGCCTGCTATTGCGACATCGCTTTCCAAAGGACTGGAGGTGTAAACCAGCACATCGTCTCTCTTGTCTACGTCCTTGTAATTTTCAGGGACGTTCATCTCGTTTTCAGAGACATCGATAAGGAAGGGGGTGGGGTCTTTAGGGTCGAATACATAGGTGTCATAAGGCTCATCCCCAGCAGTAGTCATGTCAAGTTTTCCATCCCCACTGCTGGTCTTTGAATTTCCAGAGCTATGAATGTAAGCGTTTTTATATACTGCTTGTTCAGGCGGCCATTTTTCAGCCTTTTCCCACTGATTGGCTCCTACCATATAGTACTGCACTACGGGTTCCTTCTCCACGCCGTTATCGATATTTTTCAGGAACCTGTCAAACCAACGTAAGCACAGCACATCAAGGTCATATCTTATAGCAGTATTCCCAAAGGCAACCCCATGGATATCCCTTGTACTGTTGAACTGATGGAACCAAGGCCCAAAGATGAGTTTCTGATTCTTCCTCTTGTTCCGCTCATTCATTTCCCATGCTGCCGTGGATCCCATGCCGTTGTCGTCATACCAGCCGGAAATTATAATGGAGGGAACATCTATCTTGTGAGAATCTAAGGTCCAGTCAATATTCTGCCAGAATTCATCATTATTAGGATGCTGCATATGCTCATCCCAGAAGTGTATATTTCTTCCCAAAGCTCTTTGAGGAATATCCTTAATAGGGCGTATGGCAGCCACTTCAGCCCAATCATCACGCTTTAAGGCTTCCTTGTTGGAGCTTTTATCCGCCATCATAAACGCCCAGGCAAGTGAGCCGGAGGAATATATGCCACCCCTTCTCTCAATGTCTATGAAGGTAGGCCCTGAAGTAACCATAGATACCAGCGCTTTCAGATGAGGATTGCCGCTTGCTGCCGTTGCCCACTGGACATTGCCCAAGTACGAGGCGCCTGTCATGCCGACATTTCCATCAGACCAAGGCTGTTCGGCTATCCAGTTCAAGGTGTCGTTCCCATCTTCTCTATCATATTTATACGGAACCCATTCCCCGTCGGAATCATCTCTGCCACGTACATCTTGTATTACCAGAGCATAGCCTCTTCTTACGAAGCGGTGCCAGAATTCTATGCTGCTGTATCTTCCGTAGGGTGTTCTTATTAATACAGTTGGATATCTTTTGGAGTCATCAGAAGGACAAGGCAGCCATATATCTGTGGCTAAACTCGCTCCATCTCTTGTTATTACATGGAATGTACCTATATTCTTCACATTATGGCTGTCTCTTGATATTAAAGGGTCGTCCCACTGCTTCAAAGGGGTCAGGGCTTCATATCCCGGTTTTACCAGCATATTGCAGCGGTCTCTTGCTGTCATTATGAACCCTATAATTGAGCCATTACTCTCCACAATATCCAAAGGCAGGCCGCTGCCCTGCATAGCCCATATCCAGGCTGTATCCTTCTGCCCACGGGCTTTGCTTTCAACTTTCATATACCGGCTGTATCTTTTGCCGGAGGGAAGCAATATTTCGTCATCAGTTTCCCAGTTCACGGCTTCAGCCTCATTTAGGCATTGCAATACAGCAGGCATAAGTCTATCGTATTCATTGCTTGCTGGATCAAACACACTGTAGGTCGGCCATTCACCGGTTTCTATATCCTTTGAGCGATACTTTACGCCAGACTTGCCAAATATAAAATCGGCAGTATGGCTTCCCGATCTGTAAAAACGAAATTCCCACTCACTGTTTTTCATAAGATCCCTCCTAATATTGAAAGGCTGACAGCAACAATTATCTAAGTTTTATTATATATAAACCATTCTAGAAATACTAGCAAGCATTAAAAGACCTTGGGGTAATTCCCAAGGCCTTTTGCCTCTACCTGAACAGTACTTTGGCAATCAGCCGGAGGAGGTACATGAGCAGCCCCAGGAGCAGCAGAAGCAGACTGACCCACATGAAGAGGTCTTTGACACTTGTCATTATATTTGCTAATACATAATATGCAGAAAAACCAGGGGTTAGAAAGCTGTGTGCAAGTGTTTTTGCTGCAAAAAAATCTAAGAACGTATACGTATTATTAAGCTTACAAATAATAATCAAGAGGTGATTATTATGAAAAATGATAATAATAAGAAAAACGTGATAAGAAAGCACAATCCTACACTTACGGATATAAACAGGGCAGCAGAAAGGCAGGAGTTCATAGACCCTGAAAAAGGACCTGAGAATAAAGGCAAAAAGCGCTAATTATCAGTTAAAGGCGGTATGATGAATGAAATCGATAGATATCCTTGTAGAAGAGCATAGGTATATAAAAATGGTGCTTAAGGAAATTAGGAGACAGTGCGTAGAAATTGTGAGGGGCGAAGATATTGATTTCCAGCTGTTTTACAACGTAATTGACTTTGTGCGGAATTTTGCAGACAAGTATCATCATAAGAAGGAGGAAGACAGACTTTTCAACATCATGGCTGAGCAGCTGGAACTTGGGGTAGTAAGTGGCCCTATAGCGGGGATGCTTATGGAGCATGACATTGGCAGGGCTCACATTAAGGATTTGGAAAATGCTTTGAAGGAATGCCAAAAAGGCAATATGGATGCCAAGGTGGATATCATAGCGAATGCTATAGGCTACGAGCAGCTGCTTTTAAAGCATATAGACAAGGAAGATAATGCAATATACAAGCACGCAGAGAGGCGCTTGTCCAAGGAGACCCTGGAGAAGCTGGATACAGAATTTGAAGCTGTAGAAAAGGACAGCCAGAATACTGCAACAAGGAATAAGTATATTGAGTTCGCAAAGAGCTTAGGCGGCAATTCATAAGTAAAACAGGGCAGTTCATATGAACTGCCTTCTTAATCAATAGTCAGTATATATATTAGTGTAACCGTATATTAAGTGATAATGGCCGTTGTCCAAGGTGGTTATACTCTGAAAGTAATGCACATGCCCACCTTCTACCTCAATGTCCGGGCTGGTTACTACCGAATAGTAATGCACATGGTCGTTTTCTTCGGTGGTATAGCCGGACAGATAGTGGACATGCCCGCCAAAATCAGGGTTCCTGGTTGTTGTTCCAGAAAAATCATGAAAATGTCCGGCAGCCTTGCTGGTTCTGCTTTCATAGCTGTGCGTGTGCATTTCGTCATACATGCTATGCACCCCCCCTCTTATTAATCTATGCTAAAGCAGCACTTTTGGATATTGCGGAATATAAATTTGCACAAGTCTTACAGTCAGACATTTTAAAATGCAGGCTTGCGGGATGCAGCCTGTGTTTTTTTTATTTATGGTGCTAATATTGTCTATTCATTAGTGTTGATGTATCATAAGGTTAAAATAAAATGCTGAAAACGGTGGGGTAGATATGAAGGGAAGAATACTGGTCGTTGATGATGACAGGAATATAGCGGATCTCATAAGGCTATACCTGGAAAAGGAGATGTTTGAGGTAAAGACCGAATACTCCGGCAAAAGTGCCCTGGACGCATTCCATTCATGGACTCCGGACCTTGTCATTCTGGATATTATGCTTCCCGAGATAGACGGCTATGAGCTTTGCAGGCAGATGCGGAAGGTAAGCAGGATCCCTATTATAATGCTGACTGCAAGGGGAGAGACCTTTGACAAGGTGTTGGGCTTGGAGCTTGGAGCCGACGACTATATGGCAAAGCCCTTTGAACCCAAGGAGCTCACGGCCAGAGTGAAAGCCGTACTCAGAAGGACAATGGGCTCAGATGAGACAGCTGAAGAGGTTGTTTACCCTCAGCTCGTGATTAATAAAAGTGATTACAGCGTTACATACCAAGGAAAGAAAGCAGATGTACCGCCAAAGGAGCTGGAGCTGTTTTATTTCCTTGCAAGCCATCCCAACCAGGTTTTTACAAGGGAGCAATTATTGGAAAAGCTTTGGGGCTATGACTTCATGGGTGATACCAGGACAGTAGACGTTCATGTGAAAAGGCTGAGGGAGAAATTCAGTGATGAAGCAGGTCGGTGGGAGATAAAGACTGTTTGGGGCGTAGGCTACAAGTTCGAGGTGAGATGATGAAGAACAGTATATTGAAGAGATTGTTTATTACTTACGGAATAGCAATAATAATAGGCTTTGCAATACTTGCCTTGTCGCTTCTTAAAATATTCGATCAATATTTTATTGAGAATAGAAAAGAACTTTTATATGATCAGGGCAGAAAGGTAGCCAAGGAAGCGGCAGAATTCCTTTATGCCGGGAACTCCAATTCCAGGAGCCTGGCAAATGATTTGCAGGTATTGGACAAGTTCCTTAACGCACATATATGGGTGGTTAACAGCCAGGGAACAATAATAGTTTTATCAGGGTCCAACGACGAGCAGCTTTTAGGGAGAAGCTTAGAGGAAGAAGAGCTTAAAGAACTTGAAAGTGGGCAAAGCATAGAGGCACGGGGTGACTTTTACGGGATGCTTAGTGAACCTTCGCTGACAGTGGGCTATCCTGTTTTTGTGAACAATAATTTTGCCGGTGGAGTGCTGGTTCATGCTTCCCTGCTGGAGATACAGAAGAACTTTAGGGAAATCTACAGTCTGACTTTATGGGCAATTCTGGTTTCTGTAGCTGTCGCTTATGGAATTTTGTTTTTACAAATCCGGAGAATTTCAAATCCTATAAAAGAAATAAATGAAGCAGCCAAGGTAATTGCAGGGGGGGAGTTCCAGAAGCGTCTGGATATAAATACCGGAGATGAGATAGAAGAGCTGGGGAGAAGCTTCAACAACATGGCGGAATCACTGGAAAAGATAGAAGAGAACAGGCGGAACCTCATAGCCAACATATCCCACGATCTGCGGTCACCCATGACCTCTATAAGAGGTTTTATAGAAGGCATCGTAGACGGTACCATTCCGGAGGAAAAGAGAGAGCATTACTTGAACATAGTTTTGGAAGAGAGCAAAAGATTAATCAAAATAACAAACGAGCTTTTGGAGCTTAATAATATACAGCAGGGAAAGCTTGAAATAAAAAAGGAAGCCTTCGAACTCAATGAGACAATCAGGAGGAAGCTTATATCCTATGAGAGAGGAATAACACAAAAGCAGCTCAATGTGTCCTTCAACATGTATGAGGAGAAAAGCTTCGTATTATCTGACCAGCTGCTTATAGAGAGAGTGCTGTCCAATCTTATGGATAATGCTGTGAAGTTCACACCAGAGAAAGGCAGCATAGAGATAAAGACCGCAGGTAAAGGGAACAGCATATGCATAGAGGTTGCTAACACTGGGGCTGAAATCAGTGCTGAGGAGCTTAACAGAGTTTGGGAAAGATTCCATAAGGGGGACGCATCCAGGGGAACATATAAAAACGGTTATGGGCTGGGACTTGCCATTGTAAAGGAGATAATAAACCAGCTGGATGAAAAGATTTGGGTTGCAAGCGGGGAAGGCTTTATAAAATTCACATTTACTATTGAAAAAGTATAAAGTTTACAATTCGTTCATATTTTGTTCAAATATTTGCGATATATTTAAAATATAGTTTAAATCGGTGGTTTGAAAAAAGAATATCTAATTTCAAATTTACCTTTAAGGAGGAATAGGATATGAGCGATTTTTTTAATGAAAACAATGAAATCAGCGAAATCATTGAAAGTACTGAAAACAATGAAAATAATGAGATTAATAGCTCCTTTTACAGAGAAGTTATCGAAAGAAAGCCCAAAAAGAGTCCTAGGAAGTTTATTGCACTGGTGCTTGCAGCAGGTCTTTTGATAGGAACTGTATTTGGATTTGGCTTGGATAATTTCCTTCCCAACCCTGTTGGGGATTCAAACAGAGTATACGCATCGGGAGTAGAGAATACCCAAATTGTTTTTGACAAATCAGTATCTCCAGTAGTACCCATATCGAAGAAGGTGTCCCCTTCAATTGTCGCAATCAGTCTGAAGACAAGAACCAGGGATTTTTTTGGCAGGGTCTATGAAGGTCAGGGAACAGGCTCGGGAATCATCATCGACAATCAGGGACATATAATTACAAACAACCATGTCGTAGAAGGTGCGCAGGATATAACTGTAATACTCCACGACGGGAAAGAGCTTCAGGCAACTTTGGTAGGAGGCGATTCCCAGACAGACCTTGCAGTAATAAAGGTCAATCCGGCAAATTTGACTATAGCTGAGCTTGGAGATTCTTCAAAGCTTGAAGTAGGAGAGTTGGCGGTTGCTATAGGCAGTCCGATGGGCACAGAATATGCCGGTTCAGTTACCGCAGGAATAATAAGCGGACTTAACAGAAAAGTCAGTGTTGGGGATAACTCTATAAAGCTTATTCAGACTGATGCAGCCATCAACCCCGGCAACAGCGGAGGAGCATTGGTAAACAGTGAAGGTAAGGTTATAGGAATCAATACGATAAAGTTTGCAGAGACTACAGTTGAGGGAATGGGCTTTGCAATACCAATCAACGAGGCAAAACCGATTATTCAGGAAATAATAAGCAAGAAGAAGATCGCAAGGCCATACCTGGGCATACAGGGAAGGAACATAACCAAGGAAGCAGCCGAGCAGTATGAAGTGCCTCAAGGTGTATACGTAGAGGACGTAGTAGATTACAGTGGAGCTGAAAAGGCTGGAATAAAGCAGGGGGACATAATAACAAAGCTGGATGGCAAGAAGGTCTTGACAATAGAAGAAGTAATAGCTGTTATAAAGAAGCACAAGGTCGGAGATATTGTGCAGGTTGAACTATATGATCAGATGGATAAGTATAAAACGATTTCCGTAAAACTTCATGAAAGCAATGAATAAATTGAGAGAGAGACAGGAAACTGTCTCTTTTCCAATGTATAATGAGATAGAGTAAAACTATAAGGAGATAGGAAAATGAAATATGAAGGAAGCATATATAGGCCGCCAAGTGAGGCACAGAGCTTGATAATCCAAGCCACTATCGGCTGCTCTCATAATAAGTGTACATTCTGCAGCATGTATAAGGACAAAAAATTTAGGATAAGGGACGTGGAAGAAATCCTCGCGGATATTGAGGAAGGTAAAAAATATTATAGGATTGTAAGCAGGATTTTTCTGGCTGACGGAAATGCATTGGCAATGAAAACTGAAGCTTTGAAGAGGATACTCTTAAAAATAAGTGAGGTTATGCCTGAATGTGAAAGGGTGGGAATATACAGCAGCCCTGAGGACATATTGCGGAAAACTGAGGTTGAGCTGAGAGAATTGAAAGAGCTGGGGCTTGGCATAGTTTATATGGGATTGGAATCCGGAAGTGATGCTGTCCTAAGCAGCATTAATAAAGGTGTTACCTCATCGGAAATGATTAGAGCAGGGAAAAAGCTCATAAACTCTGGAATAGTGCTGTCCATTACTTTGATTTCAGGAATAGGCGGAAAGAGTGGATGGCGTGAGCATGCATTGGAGTCTGCAAGAGTTATAAATGATATTAATCCGCACTATTTGGGACTTCTTACGCTTCTTGTAGAGCCGGGAACTGAGATAGAGCAGCAGATTGGAAAAGGTGAGTTTGAACTGCTGGGTCCCAAGGAGGTAATGGAGGAGACAAGGCTGCTGATTGAAAAGCTGACTTTGAGCCAATGTGTCTTTAGAAGCAACCATGCATCCAATTATTTTTCCCTGGCAGGAACGCTGCCACAGGATAAGCAAAGGCTTCTGCAAGAGATAGAACACGCGCTGAATAACGAATATGATTATAAGGATGAATACTTTAGACGGTTATAAGCTTTCCGTAGCCTGAAGCTGTATTTCCTGTTGGGGTTTGTAGCGGTTTGTACCCCAAACCCCGAGGATTATTATGATTCCGCCTGCAAGCTGATACCAGTGAAAGGCTTCATGTCTTATTAAAACTCCGGCGATTATTGATATTACTGTGGTAAGGTTGGAGAAAACCGAGGAATTTGAAGCAGGCAGCTTCGAGAGCATATAGTTTACCATAAAGAATGCGCAAACTGAAGACAGAGTGCCTAGATAAAGAACGGGAACCAGCGTGCTTGCTGAGCCTAAAGAGCTGATGTATTTATCCAGATTGCCGTTTATCACACCTGTTACTGCAGATATCATATTGAATACAACTGCCCCTGTCCACATCATTACAAAGGTTATCTCGACAGGGGTAAAACTGCTGGAAAGCTTTCTGGAAAGAATATTATATACTCCTGCAGCGAGTACTGCCCCGCAGAGTGAGAGTATCCCGGCATAATGGCCTGCACTGCTGTTGCTGCCAGACATCAGTACTATAAATACAACGCCTAAGACAGAAGCCAGTATAAAAAACAGCTGTGCCCTGCCTGGTTTTTCTTTTAGGAATATTGCAGCAAAAATGGTTACTACTACAGGAATCAGAGCAATCATTATTCCTGCTTCCGATGAGGATGTAAGCTTTACACCTGTAGTTTCGAAAATAAAGTATGCAATTGGCTGGAATAAAGATAGCAGCAAAAGCTCCTTAAGGGGCTTATTTTTATAGCTCACCTTAATAGCACCAAACAGCCAAAGCAAAGTCAAGAGTATCGCGGCCAAAGCAAAGCGGTATGCAAGAAGAAGGGTTGTGGGCAGGGTTTCCAAGGCTTGCTTTGTAAACATGAAGGACAACCCAAAAATCAATGCCATGACAAGTCCT
The DNA here is from genome assembly GCA_035628995.1 of Clostridia bacterium. Taxonomy (NCBI): domain Bacteria; kingdom Bacillati; phylum Bacillota; class Clostridia; species Clostridia bacterium. The sequence goes on from DASPIR010000027.1 coordinate 57,864, forward strand.
GCAAGATAAGGTAAATAAGCTTGATATTTTTTCATAATGTCACTTCCCAATTATTTATATATAGCCATTTTAACAGAAGTACCTATAGCTGTCCATGTGAGGCTTTGCAGGAATCAGGCTGCTCTTGTCGATAGATTGGAAAAACTGAAGCAATATCGGATTTTTCAGGAAGGATTTTGAAATTATTGGTAGAATATATTTATTAAGTAATACCGGGACGGAGATTGTTGAGGGGTGTGATGCTATGGGGCTCTGGGGTAAGGATGTAGCAAGGACAAGATATGTGGGACAGGTTTATGTTGATCAGCTGTGCAGCATAAAAAAGGAAAGTGATGTATTGCAGAGAATAGCTCCCAGGTGTGAAAATTGCGGCAATAATGAGTATTACGGTATTTACGAGACCTCAAGACTTTTCAGAGTATTTAATATCCCCCTGGTGCAGTGTGATACTGTTTACTACTTCAGCTGCCCGGAATGTAATTTTGGGTTTAAGCTTAGATCGGAGGAGTTCAAAACGCTTGAACAAATTGCATCGATTAACACTAAGTATCTAGAGGGTTTAATAACAAAGTCAGAATTTGAAAGCAGTCTGAGGAGCATCCAAGAGTGAGGGATCATAGGCTCCTTTTATTTTTTTGCATTCGAATTTAAAATGAATATTAGAGCCGGAGATACAAATAATAAGCTTAAAGTATTTTTGTTTGTACTTTCGGAGGTGATACTATGGAAATAAATAAAGCCGATTTCTTTACGGAATGGACAAATTGGAAGAACACCTTGGGCAAGGCAGTGAATCTTGGGGAATCAGTCGGCATGTCCGAAAATACCATAGAGAATATTGCTGTTAAAGTAGGCAATGTTCTTGCAGCAAGGGTAGATCCTGAAAACAGGGAGCAGCGTTTGCTGCAGGAACTGTGGAAAGTGGGAGATGACAGCGACAGGAAAGTCCTGACAAAGCTAATTGTAAAAATGGTTGAAACAGATATAAAGCAGTGACCTTAGAAGTCACTGCTTTCGCTTTCTTGAAAATTTTGCACCTAAGCCAGCGCCTGTAACAGCTGCTCCAATTGCAGCAGCTGCATATAGAAGATTTGTAGCTATAGTTCCAGCTTCATTGACTGAGTACGCCAATGCAAATATTATCGCCGGCAGACTGAGCCATATACCCGGCTTCCATCCATTGTCATGTCCTATAAGTCCGAAGGCTACACCCAAGATCAGATAAGCCACCACTACCACCAGGAAAGAGAAGCCTCTTTCGTATAGAGATATGACATCTGAAAACATAAAATTGAAAACCAGAAAAAAACCTGGAAGTAATCCGGTGAGAAAAGCAAGAATGTATGTGAAGCTTTTTTTCAATATAACAACTCCTTGAAATTATTATTCTTAGTATTGTTTTACATACTAAAGATAAAATACTATATAACACACAAAAGATATATTTTATGTGATTATATTACCTTAATCATACTTCTAGTCAATACCGATTGAAAGGTATATTTTAGTGCATTGACAGCATATACAGAAAAGGCTATAATAAAATAGCTTAATATATTAGATGTATTTGGCCATAAAAAAAGTTAATATTCTTGGTCGTGCTAGACGGGGAGACTGCGGTGCCCTGTAACCTGCAATCCGCAATAGCAGGGTTGAATTCCTTTGCTGAGGCGCTCGCCTGTAAGGTCTGCCTCAGGCAAGTGGTGACGATGATTGGGTCCTGCGCAACGGAAATTTATGAACCCCGCCAGATCCGGAAGGAAGCAACGGTAAGTGAACCCTTTCGTGTGCCGCCGGGTTGCCTGATTGGAGCTAACTACCTGGGTAACGCTTGTAGGTGATCGTCGAGGAAAGGTGCACGGCCATAATTTTAAAAACTTGTAAAAACAAGTTTTTTTGTTTTTTTGACCTTTTATTGACGTAATAATCAACTTATTAGGACTATAGTCCTAATTTATAGGAAAAATAGGTTATTTTGTAATACTTTAGTACTACATCCATGCACTTGCTGATATAATATAATAAGGTATTATGTCGAATTTTAGATATCAAAGGGGGGATGTTATTCTGTGCATAAAATTAATTTTAAGCTAAGAATATTATTGTACTTTTTAATAGTGTCAATAATCCCTTTCGTGGTGTCATGGACTCTTATTTATAATACCTATGATAGAAAAATGCAGCAGGATTTTAAAAATTTCAACTATATGTACATTAAAGACCAATTAAGCAAAATTGATCAGCTTTTTAAGCAGCAAGAGATTGAATTAAAGTCTATTGCACAGGCATTTAGCCACTTGGATCAACAAAAATCCGATTTATATGCTTTCCTGAGGGATCAAAAAAGTGTAAACCAATATTATATGAACCTGAACATAATTATGCCTGATGGTGTGGTTTATACTGATGAACTGAATTCTAAAGTACCTGATATAGACTATACAAGACTTCACAGCTATACTAATGCGAAAAAAGCGCAGGAACTGGTGTGGCTTGAGCCATATACAGACCCGATAAGCGGCAACCAATGTATAGGGTTGTCGATACCTTTGCTGGATAATAAGAATAAAGCATCTGGGGTGCTGGTCGGCAATATATCTTTAAATACTTTCAAAAATCTATTGGTAAATGCAAAATACATGACGAACACTGAAATGTTCTTAATTAATCCTTCGGGCTATGTAAAATTCCACAGCGGGGGTAAGTACAGCGAGACTGTGAATGTAAAGGATACAAGCTTTGTACTTTATCCTGCGGCACAAGCAATTCTAAATCTGAATGAAGGCTACAGGGAGTTCAACTATTTAGGAAAGGACTGGACCTGCAGCTTTTCAGTAATAAATGCAAGCGGATGGAGAGTGCTTTCCATCATAGACACGAATGAGCTTCTAAGTAAATCTAGTACAATGAACCAAAACACAAACAGTATTATTTTACTGCTCGGATTGTTATGCATATTTACAGCTTTAATTGCTTCGATTTTTCTGTCGGCTTCAATAACAACTCCTCTAATAGAATTGAGAAATGGCGTCAAATCAATTGCAGCAGGAAACCTGGACAGTAGAATTGAGGTAAACAGCAATGATGAGATCAGGGAGGTTGCCGGAGCTTTTAATGAAATGGCGAAAAACCTGAAAAATACATATACTGACCTTCTTATGAAAACTGATGAACTTTATTCCAACAATGATGAACTTCATAGTACAAATATAGAATTAGAAGCTTCTTACGGACAGCTGGAAGCAACAATGGCTCAGCTTAATGAGTCGGAAGAAAAGTACAGGACACTGATGGACAATATTTCAGATATGGTATTAGTGGTAAACCCTGAGGACAATCTGGTTTATATAAATAGCAGCATGGAGAAGATATTGGGCTACAGCGAATCAGAGCTTATTGGGAAGCCTATAATAACCATAGTTAAGCATAAATATCCTGGATTTATGGAAATGGCAGATCCCATAAATGATTACAGGGAGTTTGAGGGAGAGTTTTTAAAGAAGGATGGAAGCTCGATAAAGGTTGAAGGCAGCACTAAGAGAGTAGTTGAGGATGAAAAGGTAATAGGCATACAGGCTATTGTAAGAGATGTAACACAAAAGAAGAAAATGGAGCTTCAGCTTAAAAAGAAATACAACGAGCTTCAGACCTTGAACAGGATAAGCAATACCTTGGCCTCTACCATGGATTTGAATAATATGCTCATAGCAGTTGTCAACCAGGTAGCTGATATAACTGAAGCCTTGGTTTGTGCAATAAGACTTATAAGTGACAAAACTCCGTACATGCTGGAGCTGAAGGCACTCAAGGGAATAAAATCAGAAAAGTACGATAGACGCAGTATTGATATAAGGGGGGATATAACCGAGCAGGCAATCAAGAAAAAAAGTATTATAGTACTGGATCTTCGGGAGGATAACACTCCGTACAGCTATTACAGAGAGTTATACTTGAAAAATGACGCCAGGTACGTCGTGTTTACTCCAATTATAGTGAAGTCCGAAGTAATAGGCTTAATGAGTATTACCTTGGAGCATAAACCCAAGGATGAATTGATTGAGCTTATAAGCTCATTGTCAAACAATATAGCTATAGCCATAGACAATGCCAGGGCTTACGAGTCTCTGAAGCATTCGTATCTAAAAACGGTACAAAGCCTTGTGTCAGTGGTTGAAGCCAAGGATGAGTATACTGAAAGCCATTCCATAAGAGTTGCAAAATATTCTTCCTTCATTGCATCCGAGATGGATTTTCCTAAGAGCTTTATTGAAGACATATGGGTAGCGGGAGTACTGCATGACATTGGGAAAATAGGTATAAGTGATTCGATATTGAATAAAAACGGCATGCTTACAGAAGAAGAATACAACATCATAAAGCAGCATCCGGATATTGCTTATAAGATTGTATCCAAAATAGGTCTCAAGGACGACATTCTAATGGCAATCAAGCACCACCATGAAAGATATGACGGGAAGGGTTATCCTGATATGATAGACGGAAACGAAATATCAATTATGGCTGCTATTATAAGTGTGGCAGATGCGTTTGATGCGATTACCTCCAACCGCCCCTACAGGAAATCCAGAAGTCTCATGCAGGGTGTAAGTGAAATTGGAACATATAGAGGTACCCAATTCAACCCGATAGTGGTACAGACTTTTGAGAAGATGTTCCTATTGAAACAGGCGATATTTGAAAAGATATATCACGATGAAGATATTGAATTTTTCTAATGCTCAGAAATGAGCATTTTTCTTTTTATAAAAAACTTTATTAATCCTCAATTTACTATACTGCTTCATTATGCTAATATTTTAATATATCTATTGACTGAAATAAGGTACCTGGAGGTTTATATGTACACAGCTTTATATAGAAAGTGGAGGCCGCAAACGTTTGAGGATGTGCGTGGTCAGGACCAGATAACAGTTACATTGAAGAATGAGCTTAAAAGCAGCAGAATTTCCCATGCTTATCTTTTCTGCGGGACCAGGGGGACAGGCAAGACCAGTACAGCAAAGCTTCTGGCCAAGGCTGTCAACTGCAAAGCTCCTGAGGACTTCAACCCATGCAATGCATGCGAAAGCTGCATTAGCATAAACGAGGGGAACTCCATAGATGTGTATGAGATAGACGCTGCTTCCAACAGAGGAATAGATGACATAAGAAATTTAAGGGAAGCAATCAAATTTACACCAACTTTGGGTAAGTACAAGGTATATATAATAGATGAAGTTCACATGCTAACAAATGAAGCATTCAATGCACTTCTGAAGACCTTGGAGGAACCGCCGGAGTATGTGCTTTTCATATTGGCAACCACAGAGCCTCACAAGCTGCCAGCGACCATACTTTCCAGATGCCAAAGGTTTGATTTTAAAAGGATCAGCACCGAAAACATAGTTGAAATGCTGAGAACTGTCTGCAGTGCAGAGGGACTGGAAGCTGAGGAGGATGCTGTAAAGCTTATAGCAAGAAATTCTGATGGAGCAATGAGAGATGCTTTAAGCATCCTTGACCAATGTTCAGTTTATGGTGATAAGACTATTACCCATGACGACGTGCTTGAGGTTTTGGGAATAGTGAACAATGAGTATTTATTCAGAATCTCCGAGGCGGTACTGAAAGAAGAAGCCAGCGGCACTATAAGGGCAGTTGATGAAATAGCGGCTGGAGGGAAGGATATCAGTCAGTTTATCAGGGATTTGCTGATACACTACAGAAATCTTCTTATGACTAAGGTGGTATCCAAGTGCGAAGATGTAATAGATATGTCCAGGGAAGGAATTGAGCAGCTTAAGAAGCAGTCTGCGGATTATGATAAAAACAATATAATAAGGTGCATAAGCATATTATCCGAACTCGAAAATGAAGCCAAGTGGTCAGGCAACCCGAGAATTTTGCTTGAGGTCGCACTGGTCAAAATGTGCAAGATAGGCGGAGACAGCAGCTTGGAGGGCATGCTCACAAGGATATCCAAGTTGGAGGAGATGCTAAAGAAAGGCAGTTTCACACAGGCTGCAAAAGAAGTGTCTTATGCATTAAGTCCAGCAGCAAACCCGGATGCACCGGCTAAGAGGGAAAAGGCTGTTCCTGTAAAGGCAAAGGAAGAGGAGGCTTTGAAATCGGGCGTATCGGATATCATAGAGAAGTGGCCTGGTTTTATCAAGGAACTCAAAAGCCGTGGCAAAATCAAGCTGAGGACATATCTGGCTGTAGCAAAGCCGATTAAAGCGAATTCAGGTTTAATAGTATTATCCTATGAAAAGGAAGACAGTTTTTCAAAAGAGGCTCTTGAAACGCCTGCCAACAGGTTAGATGTAGAAGAAGCCGCGTCTCAGTTCTTTGGCACACCCATTAAGATAAAATGCATATTGGGGGGAGAAGAGGAACAAGAGGAGCCGGACAACATAGTAAAAGCAGCTATTGAACTTGTAGGTCAGGACAAAGTTGAAGTGATTGAAGAAGAATAGTATAATGTCTATGGGTACGGGGTGCGAGATACGTGTAGGGAACGCATTGCATGCGTTCCTTGTAGGGGCGAACACTGTTCGCCCACATATGTTAAATAGAGGAGGAGTTATAGATGGGCAAAGGTGGATTCCCAGGAGGAATGGGCGGAAATATGAATAATATGATGAAACAGGTGCAGAAGATGCAGAAGGATATGGCAAAGCTTCAGGAGGAAGTGGAGCAGAGGACTGTTGAAGCAAGCGCCGGTGGAGGGGCTGTAACTGTAGTTGCTTCCGGGAAGAAAGAAATATTATCGATAACTATAAAGCCTGAAGTAATAGACCCGGACGATGTAGAAATGCTTCAGGACCTTATCACTGCTGCTGTCAACGAAGCTATAAGGCAGGCGGATGAGATGTTAAGCAGGGAAATGGGCAAGATAACCGGAGGACTCAATTTACCTGGAGGGTTGTTTTAATGAGCTTTTACGCAGCTCCTATTGCTAAACTTATAGATGAGCTTTCAAAGCTGCCGGGAGTGGGTAATAAAACAGCACAGAGATTGGCTTTCCATATACTCAACATGTCTTTGGAAGATGTAGAACAGCTTTCAAGCTCAATAATAACCGCAAAGAGAAATATTAGGTACTGTAAGGTCTGCTGCAACATTACGGACTCTGATACATGCAACATTTGCTCCAATACCAAAAGGGACAGCAGCCTCATATGTGTTGTGGAAGACCCCAAAGATGTTGTGGCAATGGAGAGAACAAGAGAGTTCAAAGGGTTATATCATGTGCTTAATGGAGCTATATCACCAATGGAAGGTATAGGACCGGAGGAAATCAGAATCAAGGAGCTTCTAAGAAGAGTGGCCGAAAATGAAATTAAGGAGATAATAATTGCTACTAATCCCAATATTGAGGGTGAAGCTACAGCAATGTATATTTCCAGGCTGCTAAAGCCTGTTGGGATTATGGTTACAAGGATAGCTCACGGTGTCCCGGTAGGCGGAGATTTGGAATATGCTGATGAAGTCACACTGATGAAGGCTCTTGAGGGCAGGAGAGAAATATAATATTTAGATAATTTAACACCTCAGTATATTATTGTTAATTATTGGATAAATTAATAGTAATAATGGAGGTGTTTTTTATGACCACTAATCTGGCTACCGAAAAATCTAAGAAGCATAAGCAGTTAAGCGATGTGATAGGATATGTGCTTAATAACCTTCAGGGTATAGGGGAGAAGGATGAAAACCAAGAACTATTAAATATAGTCTCCAGGGCAAGGCAGGAAATGCTTGATGCACAGAATTACTTTGACAACGTAACTGCCCCCGAGCTCGTAGATCATGCAATATATAAGATGGAGGCAGCCAAATCCCAATATGTTTATCTGCTGAAACTTGTGAAGGATAAAGGATTGAGTGCAAGCATGTGATAATACACTTGCTTGGTGTTGTGCCCTATTGCTTGAAGATATTACGGTTAAAGTGTACTAGCCATAGGATTTGTACAAAACTTGTAATAAAACTTGAAAACATTAATATAATTATTAGCAAAGCTCTACTAATTTGCTAAAGGGGGATTAATGTTGCCGCAGATAGATGTGTTTTCAATACTGGCAATCTTTCTTGCCATAGGTGCTGTTTATATAATAGGGGTATTGCTGGTTCTGCCAATTAAAATAGTTGTCAAGCTTGTGATAAACGGTATTATAGGAGCTGTCGCACTCTTCGTAATCAATATTTTTGGCGGTTTTATAGGCCTCACCATAGGTATAAATCCGATTACAGCGTTGATTGCCGGATTCTTAGGAATCCCCGGAATAATATTGCTTCTATTACTTCAGTATCTCCTTTAATAATTAAATTCATACGTTGCTGAATAACTGCCTCCACGCGTTGGCATATGCGGATGGAGGCAGTTGTTTTTTTACAATCGGAAGGCATTTAATTTGACATTGCTTTTATTGTTTAATATACTAGAACTGGTAGTTTATATAGTATGTTAAATATTTAGATTTATATAAATATTTAATCCATAATTATTTATAGGGGGTCTAGCAATGGCTAAGAAAATGAAAACGATGGATGGAAATGCCGCAGCCGCACATGTCGCTTACGCGTTTACAGATGTAGCTGCAATTTACCCAATTACTCCATCATCCACTATGGCTGAAAATGTTGACGAATGGTCCGCACACGGACTGAAGAACATTTTTGGTCAGCAGGTAAAGGTTGTTGAGCTGCAGTCAGAAGGCGGAGCCGCCGGAGCAGTTCACGGATCACTGGCAGCAGGGGCATTAACCACAACATTTACAGCATCACAGGGTTTGCTTCTTATGATACCAAATATGTATAAGATTGCCGGAGAATTACTGCCGGGTGTATTCCATGTATCCGCCCGTGCATTGGCAAGCCATGCACTTTCAATATTTGGCGATCATCAGGACGTAATGGCTACAAGGCAGACAGGCTTTGCAATGCTGGCTACAGGTTCAGTACAGGAAGCAATGGACCTGGGCGGTATCGCTCACTTAGCAGCAATCAAATCAAGAGTACCATTCGTACATTTCTTTGATGGTTTCAGAACTTCCAGTGAAGTTCAGAAGGTAGAAGTAATGGACTATGCAGACCTGGAAAAGCTTCTTGACAAGGATGCATTGAATGAATTCAGAAACAGAGCCTTGAATCCAGAGCATCCGGTAACAAGAGGCACAGCGCAGAATCCTGACATATACTTCCAGGCAAGAGAGGCCTGCAACAGATACTATGATGCAGTACCGGGAATAGTAGCGGATTACATGACAGAAATAAGCAAAATTACAGGCAGAGACTACAAGCCATTTAATTATTATGGAGCACCAGATGCAGAGAATATAATAGTTGCAATGGGTTCTGTAACAGATGTTGCAGAAGAGACCATAGACTATCTGATGGCAAGAGGCGAAAAAGTAGGTGTTGTAAAGGTACATCTTTACAGACCATTCACAGAAAAATATTTCTTTGATGTATTACCAAAGACAGTAAAGAGAATAGCTGTTCTTGACAGGACAAAAGAAGTCGGAGCAATTGGCGAGCCATTGTATCTTGATATTCGCTCAATGTTCTACGACAAGGAAAATGCTCCAATGATCATAGGGGGAAGATTCGGACTTGGTTCCAAGGATACAACACCGGCACAGATCAAAGCAGTTTATGACAATCTGAAGTCCAAGAATCCTAAGAACGGATTCACACTTGGTATAGTTGATGACGTTACAAATCTTTCTTTAGAAGTAAAGGAAAATATCAATACAGCTCCAGAAGGAACTATCAGATGTAAATTCTGGGGTCTTGGATCCGACGGTACTGTTGGAGCCAACAAGAGCGCAATAAAGATCATAGGTGACAAGACCAATCTATATGCTCAGGGTTATTTTGCATATGACTCCAAGAAGTCAGGCGGAGTAACGATCTCACATCTTAGATTCGGAAAGAAAGCTATAAAATCACCATATCTTATAGATGAAGCTGATTTCATAGCATGCCACAACCAGGCATATGTTCACCAGTATGATGTAATAAAAGGCCTCAAAGACGGTGGTACCTTCGTATTGAATTGCAAATGGAACAAAGAAGAACTTGAAGAGAATCTGCCTGCAAACATAAAGAAGTATATAGCAGATCACAAGATTAAATTCTATACGATCAATGCTACAGATATAGGTGTGGAAATAGGTCTTGGTAACAGGATCAACATGATAATGCAGTCTGCGTTCTTCAAGCTTGCCAATGTTATTCCGATGGAAGATGCAGCTAAGTATCTGAAGGAAGCAATAGACAAGTCCTATGGCAAAAAAGGTGAAAAGATCCTCCAGATGAACTACAAAGCTGTTGATGCAGGAGCAGAGGCTCTTGTAAAGATAGATGTTCCGGCAAACTGGAGCGGAGCAAAGGAAGAAGCTGCAGCAGCAGTAGATGCTCCTGATTTCATAAAGAACGTGCTTATACCTATGAACAGACAGGAAGGGGATTCACTCCCTGTAAGTATATTTGCAGATGCAGCAGATGGTACCTTCCCGATGGGCACATCAGCTTACGAAAAGAGAGGTATAGCTGTATTTGTTCCTGAATGGCAGAAGGAAAAGTGCATACAGTGCAACCAGTGCTCCTTTGTATGTCCACATGCAGCTATCAGGCCTATACTGGTGAATGAGGATGAGTCTAAGAAGGCTCCTGCAAGCTTTGAGACAACAAAGATGAATGGTAAAGGCTTCGAGGGGCTTAATTACAGGATACAGGTTAGCCCATTGGATTGTACAGGATGCGGAAACTGCGCAGACATATGTCTTGCAAAGGATAAGGCACTTGTTATGAAACCTCTTGAGACTCAGACAGAAGCAGAAATTCCTAACTGGAATTATGCAATGACAGTACCGGTTAAGGATAATCTTACATCAAAGGCAACAGTTAAGGGCAGCCAGTTTGCACAGCCGTACATTCAGTTCTCAGGCGCATGCGCAGGCTGCGGCGAAACTCCATATATAAAGGTTGTTACACAGCTCTTTGGTGAAAGAATGATGATAGCAAATGCAACAGGCTGTTCATCAATATGGGGAGCTTCGGCACCTTCTACTCCATACTGCAAGGATGCCAATGGCAGAGGTCCTTCATGGGGCAATTCACTCTTTGAAGATAATGCAGAATATGGCTTGGGTATGGCAGTCGGTGTAAAACATATGAGAGAAAAGCTTACTGATCTCATGACAGAAGCTTTGACAGTTGAAATGCCTCAGGAATACAAGGACGCATACAAAACATGGCTTGATGGCAAAGACGATGCAGACGCAAGCAAGGCAGCAACAGAAAAGATGCTTCCTCTTCTTGACAAAGCAAACACTCTTGGAGGAAGAGCCAAAGAGATAGCTGCTGAAGTAGCAGAGAAGAAAGATTATCTGGTAAAGAAATCCGTATGGATCCTCGGTGGAGACGGATGGGCTTATGATATAGGCTACGGCGGACTTGACCATGTGCTTGCATCAGGAGAAAACGTAAACGTACTCGTATTCGATACAGAAGTTTACTCCAACACAGGCGGACAGTCCTCCAAGTCAACACCTATCGGTGCAGTTGCAAAGTTTGCAGCATCAGGCAAGAAGGTCAAGAAGAAAGATCTTGGCATGATAGCAGCAACCTATGGATATGTATATGTTGCACAGGTAGGTATGGGGGCAGACAAGAACCAGTTCTTGAAGGCTATACAGGAAGCTGAGAAGTATGATGGACCATCCCTCATAATTGCTTATTCTCCATGTATCAACCATGGACTCAAGCAGGGCATGGGAAGAACACAGGCCAACACAGCCCAGGCGGTAGATTCCGGATACTGGCACTTGTGGAGATTCAACCCTGAACTCAAGAATGAAGGAAAGAATCCTTTCATACTTGATTCCAAGGAGCCGAAGACAAGCTTTAAAGACTTCCTGATGGATCAGGTAAGGTATACATCCCTGATCGGTGCTAACCCGGAAGAAGCAGAACAGCTCTTCGCAAAGGCAGAGAAGGAAGCAAAAGAAAAATACGAGAACTACAAAAAGATGGCACAAGCTTAATAGTATTGAGAAAGAGACTTTCCATTTATGGGCAACACCCATAAGGATATATTTGAACTAATGATTTACGGTATAGCATTTTCATAGTGCTATACCGTTTTCCTTTTATTGTTTAAAAAGTTTTGCTTACATCGTCCGTCGAAAAAATGATAAAATTTAATTACAACGTGTAGTTTTGATAAACGTAAGTCCAGTTGTCAAAACTACACGTTTTTTTTATGGCATTGGTTCGACTACTTTGTTATTTGTCAGTTTTGTATTACAGGGGAGGTGTCCTAAGTGGAAAACAATATTATTATCAAAGGCGCAAGAGAAAATAACTTAAAAAATATTGATATCGAAATTCCGAGAAATAAGCTGGTGGTGTTTACTGGTGTCAGCGGTTCAGGTAAATCAAGCCTTGCTTTTGATACGATATATGCAGAGGGACAGATGCGATATGTCGAATCCCTTTCTTCTTATGCAAGGCAGTTTTTAGGGCAGATGGGCAAGCCTGATGTGGATTTTATTGAGGGACTGTCTCCTGCTATTTCCTTAGATCAAAAAACGACGTCAAAAAATCCTCGTTCTACTGTTGGTACAGTGACAGAAATATATGATTATTTGCGTCTACTATGGGCTCGAATAGGCACACCTCATTGCCCCATTTGCGGTCGTGTGATTCGCAGACAATCCGTTGATCAAATTGTAGACAAGGTTTTAACACTGCCCCTTGGAACTAAATTTCAGGTGTTGGCACCTGTCATCCGAGGGAAAAAGGGAGAACATCAAAGAGTCTTTGAAAGTGTGAAACGAAGTGGTTATGCTCGTGTACGTGCGGATGGTGTTCTCTATGATTTGTCGGAAGAAATCAAACTGGATAAAAACAAAAAGCATAATATTGAAATTGTTATAGATCGTCTTGTTGTAAAACAAGAAAATATGCAAAGGCTCAGCGACTCAGTTGAAACTGCCTTATCATTTTCTGAAGGTCTTGTAATCATACATCAGCCTGTCAATTCATACGAAGAATTGTTTTCTCAGAACTATGCCTGTGCAGAATGTGGTGTATCCTTGCCGGAGCTATCGCCGCGAATGTTTTCCTTCAACAATCCATATGGGGCGTGTCCTAAGTGTGCAGGTCTTGGTTTCCACTTAAATGTGGATGCGGGACTTATCATGCCTGATAGGGCTCAATCTAACATTGAAGAATATATGTCCGCGAGTGCTTGTCTGGAGTGCCATGGTGATAGGTTAACGCCTACAATACTTGCCGTCACCGTTGGAGATATCAGCATATCAGACTTTTGCAAGTTGTCCGTTAGTGATGCTTTAGCGTTTATCCAGGGACTTACATTAGAGGGCGCGGATGCGATTATTGCTGAATCAATCCTGAAGGAAATATCAACTCGACTTGGTTTCCTTAAAAATGTTGGTCTTGGGTATCTGACGCTTTCACGTTCAGCCGGCACTTTGTCCGGGGGTGAAAGTCAGCGCATTCGCTTGGCCACTCAAATCGGTTCGGGTCTAATGGGCGTGATGTATATCTTTGACGAACCGTCTATCGGACTTCATCAGCGTGATAACGATCGTCTTATAGCTGTTTTGAAAAGCCTTCGAGACTTGGGAAACACGCTTATTGTTGTGGAGCATGATGAGGATACCGTGCGTCAAGCTGATTGGATTGTTGATATCGGTCCCGGTGCAGGAATTCACGGTGGCGAGGTTGTTGCACAGGGAGTATTGGAGAACATTATGGCTGTCCCGCAATCGGTTACAGGGCAATATCTTTCGGGAATGAGAAAAATTCCTGTACCAATCAAGCGACGTATTGGAAATGAGCATAGCTTAAAAATATATGGTGCGGCGGAACACAACCTTAAAAAAATAAATGTAGCGATTCCTCTCGGCACTTTCACCTGTGTTACTGGCGTATCGGGCTCTGGAAAATCCAGTCTTGTCAACGAAATTCTCTATAAAAAGCTGGCGGCAGAACTGAATCGAGCCCGGATGCGCTCAGGCAGGCATGACTACATGGAAGGCCTTGAGCATCTTGATAAGGTCATAAACATTGATCAGAGCCCGATCGGGCGTACACCACGCTCCAACCCCGCGACCTACACAGGCTTATTTAATGATATCCGGGTGCTTTTTGCTGCAACCAATGATGCCAAAGTACGAGCCTACAGTCCAGGACGATTCTCGTTCAATGTCAAAGGCGGGCGATGTGAAGCATGTGCAGGAGATGGTCTTGTGAAAATTGAGATGCAATTTATGCCGGATATTTTTGTTCCCTGTGATGTTTGTAAAGGAGTGCGCTACAACAGAGAAACTTTGGAGGTGCGCTACAAGGGCAAAAACATTTCTGAAGTGTTGGAAATGACGGCTGATGAAGCAGTAGCTTTTTTTGAAAACCTTCCGAAAATTCGCAGGAAGGTGGAAGCTTTTTGCCGAGTCGGACTTGGTTATATCAAGCTGGGACAGGCCTCTACTACGATGTCGGGAGGAGAGGCGCAGAGGGTAAAATTGGCCGCAGAACTGTTAAAGCCCCCCACAGGTGCTACTATCTATATATTGGATGAACCAACCACAGGCTTGCACGCTGCAGATGTTCACCAGTTGATTGATGTTTTACAAGCTCTTGTAGATGACGGAAACACTGTAGTTGTGATAGAGCACAATCTTGATGTTATCAAAACAGCAGACCATATCATTGATTTAGGTCCTGAGGGTGGTGCTGAAGGAGGCAATATCGTTTGCATTGGAACGCCTGAGCAAGTGGCTGCATGTACGAACAGCTACACCGGAAGGTACCTGGTGAAAATGTTATAACGCATATTGGATATTTATTGTATAGGAAAGTATAACTTTCCTATACAATAAATAAACTTGATTTAACTGCCCGTGCCAGAATTTCCTCAATACATTCGGAAAAGGCACATGGGCTTCAAATGCGGCAAAGCCGCCTTTGTTCTAGTGGCTTAATCGGAGGTGATTATATGGCAATGAACCGATTTTCCAATTCGGATTTGCTGGGACTTCCCAATTGTATAGGGCTGTCAAAAACAGGAGAATGTATTTGGTTAAATTTTAAAGCATGTAAGGGCAAAGAATGTAAATTTAAACGTTCAGCAGAAGAGAGCAGATACTCACGTATCCATACGTTTCAACGGTTGGCGAGCCTTGATGATAGAAAGCAAACGTATATTGCGAACAAGTATTACAATGGCAGGAGACCATGGAATAAATAATTCTTTTCAAGAACCAAAACAGGAAATAACAAAAGATAGGAGATGTGTAAAGAAATTATGTATCAGATCGGTGATTTAATTATTTATGGAAACCATGGAGCATGTAAGGTGGAAGCAGTTGGAGGGAATGAAACAGATGACTTTAGATAAGAGGCCAATTGAACAGGCGCCTGCCAATGAGAAAAGGAAAGCCCTGGATAAAGTTTTGAATCAGATTGAGCATACTTTTGGGAAAGGCGCTGTTATGCGGCTTGGCGAAAATTCAAATATTGTAATGGATACTATCCCAACTGGCTCTATTGGTTTGGATTTAGCGTTAGGAGTCGGTGGTGTGCCCAAGGGAAGGATCGTGGAAATCTATGGTCCGGAATCTTCCGGGAAAACCACATTGGCGCTCCAAATTATTGCGGAGGCTCAAAAACAGGGCGGCGAGGTGGCTTTTATAGATGCAGAACACGCGCTGGATCCAACCTATGCCAGAGCTTTGGGCGTGGATATAGACAATGTTTTGGTCTCCCAACCGGATACAGGTGAGCAGGCATTAGAGATTACAGAGATATTGGTGCGCTCCGGTGCTTTAGCCGTTGTTGTTGTGGATTCTGTTGCAGCATTGGTTCCACGAGCGGAAATTGAGGGCGAAATGGGAGACAGCCATATGGGACTCCAAGCCAGACTGATGAGTCAGGCGCTGCGAAAGTTGACCGGTTGTATCGCAAAAACAAATTGTGTTGTAGTCTTTATTAACCAACTGAGAGAAAAGATTGGAGTTATGTATGGCAATCCGGAGGTGACGACCGGTGGCCGTGCATTGAAGTTTTATGCATCTGTTCGTATTGATATCCGCCGAATTGAAACAATTAAGAATGGATCAGAGATGGTAGGAAGCCGCACTCGCGCCAAAATTGTGAAGAACAAGGTGGCTCCGCCTTTTCGTGATGCGGAGTTTGACATTATGTATGGCCAAGGCATCTCCAAACCGGGCGAACTGGTTGATCTTGGAGTTAAGCTGGATCTGGTTCAAAAGCTCGGTTCTTGGTATGCTATGGGAGACGTCAGGCTTGGGCAGGGCAGAGAAGCAGCAAAACAATATCTCATCGATCATCCGGATACTGCAAAAGAAATAGAGTCTGAGATGCGTAAGAATGCCTTTAAGCTTGAAAGCAGTCAGGCACAACTACCGTAAATAATTTTCATAAAAAGCTTCTATGTTGTTAAAATACTTCAATAGAAGCCTTTTTCTTTTCATAAAAATATTCAAATTAGCACAAAATATTCAAGATACATGGAGCAAAGAAAATCCGAAGGGAGGAACAGTTTTGGGCAAGCTATTGGAAATACGTTGGCATGGACGCGGTGGTCAAGGAGCTAAAACAGCTTCACTTCTCCTGGCGGACGCTGCCTTTAACACGGGAAAGTATATTCAGGGTTTTCCTGAGTACGGTCCTGAAAGAATGGGCGCACCTATTACAGCTTACAACAGGATAAGTGATGAAAGGATAAATATCCATTCAAACATTTATGAGCCGGACTATGTGGTAGTAGTTGATGAGTCGCTGATTTCTGCAATAGATGTAACTGCAGGTCTCAAGGAATCAGGCGCTATTATAGTTAATACGGAGAAGACCCCCGAAGAAGTGAGAAAGTATCTTAAAGGTTACAAGGGTAAGGTATGTACAATAAATGCCAGAAAGATTTCTGAAGAGACTTTAGGCAAGAATTTCCCCAACACTCCTATGCTGGGTGCGGTAGTAATGGTTGGTGGGATTATGGAGCCTGACAAATTTCTTGAAGACATGAAAGGGTCCTTTGCACATAAGTTTAAAACGAAGCCGGAGGTAATAGAGGGTAATATGAAGGCGATTGAACGTGCAATGCAGGAGGTACAAGGGTTATGAGCAGTAAAACAGTAAAAAAAATGACCGCTGAAACACCCTGGAGGGAAATAACACCGGGAGGGGCTATATTTGAAGCGGGAAATGCTGAAGGCTACAAAACTGGCGATTGGAGGTCCATGCGCCCGGTTTGGATTGAAGAAAAGTGCACTCAGTGCATGCTCTGCCCTCCGACCTGCCCAGATACATCCATTCCTGTAAAGGACAGCAAGAGATTGGATTTTGATTACGACCATTGTAAGGGCTGTGGAGTTTGTGTGAAAATATGTCCTTTCAAAGCAATAGATTTTATTAAGGAAGAAGATAAGCAAGAACAGGAGGTATAGGCGTACATGTCAATAAGGGAAAGATTATCTGGAAATGAAGCAATAGCTGTTGCAATGAGGCAGATTAACCCCGATGTAGTTGCTGCATTCCCTATTACTCCATCAACGGAGATACCCCAGTATTTCTCACAATTTGTATCAAATGGGCAAGTGCAGACCGAATTTGTGGCAGTCGAGTCAGAACATAGTGCAATGTCTGCATGTGTTGGGGCGCAGGCAGCAGGAGGCAGGACGATGACAGCGACCTCGGCAAACGGTTTGGCACTGATGTGGGAAGTCCTATATATAGCAGCAGCTATGAAACTGCCAATAACTATGTCCTGTGTCAACAGAGCACTTTCGGGACCATTGAATATCCATAATGATCACAGCGACTCAATGGGTGCCAGAGACTCAGGATGGATTCAACTGTATAGTGAAACTAACCAGGAGGCCTATGACAACGCAATACAAGCAATAAGAATAGGCGAGCATAAGGATGTAATGCTTCCGGTTATGGTGTGCCAGGATGGTTTTATCACAAGCCATGCAGTAGAAAACATCGATCTGCTGGAAGACGAAAAGGTTAAGGCTTTTGTTGGAGAATACAAGCCGGAGCACTATCTTTTAAACTCAGAAGAGCAGATGGCAGTGGGTCCGCTTGATCTTCCGGTACATTGCTTTGAGCACAAGCGTGAGCAGGCTGAGAGCATGATAAATGCCAAAAAGGTAATAATGGAAGTAGCTAAGGAATTTGAAAAGCTATCAGGAAGAAAATATGAGCTTTTCGAAGAATATAAGTTGAAAGATGCAGAGGTTGCAGTTGTAATAATCAACTCAACTGCAGGAACTGCAAAAACGGTGGTTGATTCACTCAGAGAAAAGGGAATAAAGGCAGGACTCCTAAAGATAAGGGTATTCAGGCCTTTCCCAGAGGAAGAGATTGTTGAGGCCTTAAAGAATGTTAAAGCACTTGCAGTTATGGATAAGGCAGAGGGTTTTTCTGCAGTAGGAGGGCCTCTGGGAGCTGAGATAAAGTCGGCACTCTATGGGAGAGCAGATGGAATAAAAGTTGTAAACTTTATATATGGCTTAGGCGGCAGAGATGTAAAAGCTGATGATATTGAGCAGGTATATAATGATCTGCTTTCCATCCAAAAGACCGGCAATGTAGGAGAAACATACAGATATTTAGGAGTTAGAGAATAGGAGGTGAGCCTTAATAATGGCGTATAATCTTAAGCAGGTAATGAACAAACCGGAACGATTGACAGGCGGACACAGAATGTGTGCTGGGTGTGGCGCGCCACCGACAGTAAGGACCGTATTGAGGGCTTTAGACCCGGAACATCATGCAGTATGCGGCTCAGCTACAGGGTGTTTGGAGGTGTCTACCTTCCTATATCCATATACAGCCTGGAAAGACTCTTTTATACACAATGCCTTTGAGAATGCCGGCGCTACCATAAGTGGTGCAGAAGCAGCTTATGTTGCTATGAAAAGAAAAGGCCGTATGGATGATACTTATAAATTCATCGCTTTCGGGGGGGATGGAGGAACTTATGATATAGGCCTCCAATCGCTGTCCGGAGCAATGGAAAGAGGACATGACATGGTATATGTATGCTATGATAATGAAGCCTACATGAATACCGGAATACAAAGGTCCTCCAGCACTCCAAAATATTGTGACACGACTACAAGTCCCCAAGGAACGGTCATTCCTGGTAAACAGCAGTTCAAAAAGGACTTGACTGCAGTAATGATTGCGCACAACATACCCTATGTTGCACAATCTACACTAACCTCGAACTTCAAAGATCTTTATGAAAAATCAGAAAAAGCCATATATACGAAGGGGCCGGCATTCTTAAATGTATTGGCTCCATGCCCAAGAGGATGGAGGTATAATACTCCTGATCTTATGGAAATATTAAAGCTGGCTATAGATACATGCGTCTGGCCATTATATGAGGTTGAGGATGGAGTTTGGAAGCTGAACTACAAGCCAAAGAAGAAGCTTTCTGTTGTTGAATATCTGAAACCCCAGGGAAGATTCAAGCATTTATTCACTGATGAGAATAAGCCCTTAATTGAGGATATCCAAGCAGATGTCGATAAGAAGTGGGAAGAATTGCTGAAGAAATGTGGTGAAAGCTCATAAAAACGTGCGAAAGCACGTTTTTTTTGTATAGAATTAAACTCGTATAAAATAATGAACATTATATATATATATGTCGAAATATTTAGAATAAAGTGTTATAATTTAGTGCATATATAAATAATTATTCAGCCGATATAATAATTACACCAAAAAAGAATTCAGTCAAGAAACGAGGAGAGATTGTATGAGGCTAAGTTTTAAAATTACTTTACCTGTAATAATCCTGTTGATTGCTGTGGTAACAGCATTATCCGGAGTCTCATTTTACTTTACTGAGCAGTTGATAGCGAGCAACATGTCACAGTTGTCGCAAAGCAAGCTGGATGAGGTACAGAATGTGATTCTAAGCAGAAATGCAGAGTTATCTGTCAAGAAGCAGGAAATCAACAAGGAATATCTGGATAAAGTTAAGGTATTAAATAATGTAATTGCTATGAACCCGAATATAGTCAAAGATAATTCAAAACTGTTTGATATGGCGGCAGCGCTTGGAATTGATGAAATACATATAACCGATGAAAAAGGGATTATACGATGGGGAACTATAGGAAACTTTTACAATCTTGACTTGGTTTCAGACAAAAGCCTGGCGGTATTTTCACTTGGAGTAACCAATCCGGATTATGAATTTGTCCAACAACCAACAGTAAGAAGTACGGATGGTGTTCTTTTTCAATATGCCGGTGCAGGCAGAAAGGACAAGCCTGGTGTAGTGCTGTTGGGATTTGCGCCTAATAAGCTTCAGAAAGAATTGGTGAAAGCGGATATCAGCAGCATTTCGGACGAATCAGCCTTTGGCGCTAACGGCACTGTAATTATAGTAAATCAAGATACTAATTCCATAGTAAGTCACAAAGATTCAGCACTGAAAGGAAAAATAGTAACAGATTTTGACTGGGGTAATAAAATCTTGGAAAGTGAACCCGGCGAATTCCATTACACATTGGATGGAAAAGATTACTTTATGAAATATCAGCGTTCCGGAGTGTATATTATATGTGCAACAATCCCTTCAGAGGAATTTACAGCAGGCTTAAGCAGCATGCTAAGAAATATTGCAATAATTTCTTTGATAGCATTAGTGCTAAGTGTGATAGTAATAAGCTTTCTTCTAAAAGTAAATATTATAAATGAAATAAATAAGCTTATGAAGGTAATTAAGCTGATAGGTGAAGGAGACCTTACAAAAACAGTGAATATAAGATCCAGCAAGGAGTTCAAAAGTCTTAGTGAAGGAATCAATCTAATGACTAACAATCTCAAAGAGTTAATTATAAAGAGCTTTGAGATGACGCAAAAACTCAGAGAGTCTGGGGAGAGACTGACCGGCTCAGCAGATATGTCAAGCAAGGGCGCCGCAGAGATGGCTACAACAATTAATGACCTTGCAGAAGGAGCCAATGATCAAGCAGATGGAGCTACAAAAGGAGCATTAACGGCAAAAGATGTTCTGGATAAAGCCGAAGCTATTTCCCAAAGCATTGGGGATACGGTTAGAAGCACTGAGCTTACCAAAGATACAGTTTTGGAAGGTGTCGAAATAATCAAGCTACAGAATGAAAAAATGCAGGAGAGCGTAATAAGCTCAGAAAATCTTGGTAATTCTATAAGTGATCTTTCAAAAAGTGCTGGCGAAATCGGGGATATAATAAATGTAATTACATCCATAGCTGACCAAACTAATATGCTCGCATTAAACGCAGCCATAGAGGCCGCTAGAGCGGGAGAAGTCGGTAGAGGCTTTGCGGTAGTTGCCGATGAGGTGAGAAAGCTTGCAGAAGGCTCAACAATAGCAGCTCGCCAGATATCAGATATAATTGTCCAGATACAATCAAGTGTAGAGCATGCAAAAAAACAGGCAGGCAACTCAATAAGCGTTATTCAAGAGCAGCAGGCGGCAGTGTTGCATACACAGAAAGCTTTTGATAAAATAAATAATGTGACTCAGGAAGCTGCAGGTCAGGTTGGTAGAATTGCTGAAGCTACCGAGGACATCATAAGCGGCATACACAAGATAGTTGAGATTGTAGAATCACAAGCAGCAGTTTCAGAAGAAAGTGCTGCCGGTACTGAAGAAATATCAGCATCTATGCAGGAGCAGACAGCGGCGATAGAAGAAGTAGCGCATATAGCAAATAGCCTGATAGATGTTGTAGGTGAATTAAATACATTGATAAGCAGATTTAAAGTATAGATTATATAGTTATATATAGAAGGAAAAAATCGGATGAAGCTTTCATCCGATTTTTTTCTCTTTTTTTATTCAAATTCTCGTATTAAAATACTCAGAATGCAAAGAATAAAACCAAACGTGGGATTTAGAGGAGGCAATGGGATGGAAAATTCAAAATCAGCAACATTTTTGAATAAAGACAGGATAATAATATCAAACCCCGAGGAGTACATGAGAGTTGATATAAGGAACCTGAGTTATGATGATGGTGAAGGACTTGCAGGTTACAACGGGAATGTTGTCGTAGGCTATGGCGACGAAGCTTTGGATGTATTCTTCCTATCCATAAATAAATTAAAAAACGAAGATATGGATGTAATCTGCGAAAAGGTGATGGAGCAATTCGGACAGGGCGGCAAGCTTGTTAATCTTATTATATATAATGGTGAAAGTATCATTTATAACTTGAATGACGAAGAGCAGGATGATGAGTTATCCTAAGATTACCAGTTGCAATGGTGAATTAAAAATGTTAAGATAAGATTCCTGTCGCAAACAGCACAGGAAAACAGACAGCAAGCCTTAAACTTCCAGTTGACTCTGAAAGATATACATGGTAGAATGTAATTCCTGCCTCGGTAACGAAGCGGAAAAACAGACAGAAACGAAAGACGCAAATTACCACTAAAAACCAGTAAAAACGTTGTTGACAACGGTTTAGCGGTGTGGTAATATAGTAAAGGTCGGCGGCAGAAACGCCGGCAGAAAATGCTAAAATGCATAATAAATGCATATAAGAACAAATGGCCTTACAGGCCCGTTACGTCGGAACCCGCACAATGAATTGTGCTCCATTCCTAGTAACGTTACGAACACTTCAAGTGTTCTCTGGTCCTTGAAAACTAAACAGTGTAAATTGATAACCAAGAATTTCTTT